>JBKJNV010000238.1:0-3267 GCA_046593435.1 Roseomonas sp. | reverse complement strand
GGGGCCACAGGCTCCTGGCGGGGGTCGAGGGGGCGGAGCCCCTCGCCTTGCTTTCCTCCTCTACGCCCTCAGCCACGCCCGCGCGTTGCCTTCCAGCAGCGTCTGTCGTGTGGCGGTGTCGGGTGTGGCGGCCGCGATCTCGGCGACGCCGGTTCCGGTGCCCATGTCGAAGGGGTAGTCGGTGCCGAAGATGATGCGCTCGGGGCCGATGTCCTTGAGGAGGAATTGGAGGGCGCCGGTGGCGTGGGTGATGCTGTCGTAGAGCAGCTTGTTCAGGCTTTCGGAGGGGTGGCCCTTGAGGCGGACATGCGGTTCCTTCCGGACCTCCCAGCCATGGATGAATCGGCCGGCCTGGTAGGGGGTGAATCCGCCGCCGTGGGAGAGGGTGAAGCGGATGTCGGGGTGGCGCTCGATGACGCCACCGAAGACGAGCGAGGCGGCGGCGATGGTGGTCTCGAGTGGGTTCCCGATCAGGTTGGTGAGGTAATAGCTGCCCATCCGCTCGGCGCCGACGACGCGGTGCGGGTGGACCAGGACGAACAGCTTGTGCGCCTGCATCACCGCCCAGACGGGGTCGAGTGCGGGGTCGTCGAGGTTGCGACCGCCGACGTTGGAGCCGAGGTGGACACCGCGCAGCCCGTGCTGGGTGATGGCGCGTTCCAGCGTCGCGGCCGCGCGCGTCGGGTCCTGCATGGCGACGCCCGCGAGGCCGATGAACTTGTCCGGGTATTGCCGGCACAGCGCGCCGATGGCGGCGTTCTGGATTTCGGTCACGGCGTCGGCGGCGCCGGCTTCGGCTTCGTACAGGAAGGTATGCGGCACATTGCAGATGACGTGCATGTCCACGCCCTGCTTCGCCATGTCGGCGAAGCGGCGTTCAAGGTCCCATGCACCGCGCGGGAAGGGGTTCTGCTTCACGCCGAGCAGTTCGAGCGCGCTCGATTCCGCATCCACGCGGGTCAGCTTCGGCGCGAGTGTGGGGACCTCGCGCGCGATGGCGTTGATCATGTCTTCGGTGAAGATGTGGGTATGGGCGTCGATGACGGTCATGCGGGCGGGCTCCTGTGTGTGTCCATACAAGACGGGCTGGCGCAGGGGGGCAAGCGGCTGCGCCGTGCTTGACAGGGGGCTCGGCTGCCTGCCCCCATGCGAGGTGCGAGCGCAACAGCGCCGCGTGGGAGCGAAGCGATGCGGCAATGGGTCCTGGCGTGTGCGCTGTTGCTGATCGGCGGTGCCGCCGCGCAGGCGCAGGCTCCCTATCCGGACCGGCCGATCCGCGTGGTGATGCCGCTGGCCGCCGGCAGCGCGGTGGATGTGGTGTTCCGCATCGTGGCGGAACCGGTGGAGCGTGCGCTCGGCCAGCGCCTGGTGATCGAGAACATGACAGGCGCTTCGGGCATGGTGGGCATGCGCGCGGGCGCGCGGGCCGCACCCGATGGCTACACGCTGCTCGCGACCAATGACGCGGTGCTGACGATGCTGCCGAACCTGAACGCGCAGGCCGGGTACGACCCGCTGCGGGATTTCGCCCCGATCGGGCAGATCGTGCAGATCCGCTGGGCGCTGGTGGCGCATCCGGGGTTCGCTGCGACGAATGTGGCGGAGGTGATTGCCGCGGCCCGCGCGCGGCCGGGGGCGATCGACTATGCCTCGGGTGGCGCGGGCAGCCCGCAGCATGTGGCGATGGAGATGTTCCTGCAGCGCGCAGGCGTGCGGATGAACCACATCTCGTACCGCGGTGCGACGCCGGCGCTGACGGGTGTGGTCGCGGGGGATGTGGCGGTGGGCTTCTTCGGGCTGCCGACGCCGAACGGCTTCATCCGCGACGGTCGGTTACGCCTGATCGCGACTGCGGGTGCCGCGCGCGAAGCGTTTCCGGACAGCCCGACGATTGCGGAATCGGGGCTTCCCGGCTTCGCCTTCTACACCTGGGCGGCGCTGCTGGCGCCGGCCGGCACGCCCGAGCCGATCCTCGCGCGGATCAGCACCGCGCTGCGCGATGCGCTGGCGCAACCCGCCATCCGCGAAAGGCTGGAGGGGTTGGGCTATGGTATCGTCGGCAATACACCCGCCGACTTCGCGCAGACCTTGACCCGCGAGCACGCGGCCATGGCGACGCTGATCCGCGACGCCGGCATCCGGATGGAGTGACACCCATGCACGCGACCCGACGCGCTCTGCTGGCGCTGCCTTTGGCAACCCCGGCCCTGGCGCAATCCTGGCCGAGCCGCCCCATCCGCATCATCCTGCCGCTGGTGCCTGGCGGGACCACGGACCTGATCGCGCGCGTCATCGCGGAGCCGCTGTCGCGCGCCCTGGGTCAGCCGGTGGTGGTGGAAAATCGCGCAGGGGCCAATGGCTGGATCGCGAATGACGTGGTGATGCGCGAGCGTCCCGACGGGCATACCCTGATCGTCAACAACGTCTCGACCCACGCGATCAACTCGGCCATGGCGGGGCCGGAGCGGCCGTTGACGCCGGCGCGCGGCCTCGTGCCCATCACCAATTTGATCGAGGCGCCGCAACTGCTGCTGACACCGGCCAGCGTGCCGGCCACGAGCCTTGCCGAATTTGTCGCACTGGCGCGCGCGGCGCCCAATCCGCTGGTCTTCGCCTCGGCCGGCGTCGGGTCCTACCAGCATATCGACCTCGAGACCTTCGCGCGGCGGGCGGGCATCACGCTGACGCATCTGCCACTCCGCGGTGCGGGCGAGATGGTGCCGGTGATGTTGCGCGGTGATGCGCAGATCAGCGAGTTCAACGTTGTCTCCGCGTTGCCGCACATCCAGTCGGGGCGGCTGCGCGCGCTGGCCGTGGTCTCACGCGAGCGGCTGCCGCAATTGCCCGATACGCCGACGACGCTGGAAGCGGGTTTCCCCGACCTCGTCACGACGCTTTGGAATGGGCTGTTCGCACCGGCAGGGACGCCGGCCGATATCATCACGACGCTGCACGCGCACACGGTGCGCGCGCTGCGCGATCCGGCAATCATGGGGAACCTCGAAGGCCAGGGGCTGCGCGTGACGCCCAGCGCGTCACCGGCCGATTTCGCGGATTACGTGGCCCGCGACGTCGCACGCTGGACGGCGCTGACGCGGGAATTCGGCATCACCCTGAACTAGGAGCATGTTCCGTTCGCAAGGGCTCACTCCACACACTCTAGTGGATAACGCCTGACGGAAGAATCCGAAAAGGATTCCCTCGACGCGGTGCGGCATGCGAGTCCGGGGCATGCGCACCGGGATCAGCATTGAAGTCACGGCCGAC
>JBKJNV010000227.1:0-5133 GCA_046593435.1 Roseomonas sp. | reverse complement strand
CGGCACCGAAGATGATGACGGCGCCGAAGGCCGCCCGACCCGGCACCAATCGCTCCAGCGGGCCGATCGCCGCGAACCAGGCCGCGCCGCCGAGCAGCGCGAGGCCGACGAAGACCAGGATCAGCGACGCTCCCGGGCGATGCTGCTCCATCAGGGCCGGGGCCAGGGCGATCATGCCGGCATGGGCGATCGCCAGCAGGGCGGCCAGCGCGAGCAGGCGCCAGCCCTCGCGTGGCGCGGCGTCACGCTCCATGGGCGTAACCCGGGGCTGGGCTGTGGCGAAGCATGCTATGGCTCGAGGCGGCCCGGGCCCTGCGGAAGGACACGATGACATGGCGCCATCCTCTCGCCCGCTCCGACGCGGCCTGCTTCTGGGCGGCACGGGCGCGCTGGCCGTCACCGGCGGCGGCGCCCTGGCCTGGCCCTGGCGGCGCGGCCTGCCCGACCCCGCCGATCCGCGCACGACGATGCAGGATGTCGAGGACGCCGTGGCCCGCCTGCTGCCGGTGCCCGAGATCACGGCCACGGAAGTCGCGCGGCGGATCGACGTGGGCGAGCGCATCGTGCTGTTCGACGTGCGCGAGGCGGCCGAATATGCACAAAGCCGGATCCCCGGCGCATTGCGCGTCCCGCCTGAGGCCTTGGCTGCCGCGGTCCTTGCGGAGCACGGCGCGCGCATGGCCGGCAACACCGTGGTGCTCTATTGCGCCGTCGGCTGGCGGTCCGGCCAGATGCTGCAGGGCATCCGGCAGGCGGCGGCGGATGCGCCGGCCGCGGCGCTGTTCAACCTGCGCGGCGGCATCTTCCGCTGGCACGCGGAACGTCGCCCGCTGGAACTCGCCGCCGGCGCCCAGGGCGTGCATCCGTTCAACGCCGGCTGGGGGCAGCTGCTGCGCCGGCTCATCGGCAGCTGAGCGACGGCGCCTCATCCGCCTGGCGTGGCGTCGTTCAACGTCCAGTCATAGACGTGGTCGGCGACGGTGGTGACCGCGGCGAGCCGCGCTGCGAGTGCGGGTGCGGCATGGCGGCGCAGATGGGCGACCACGCCGGCATCATTGCCGCCGAAATCCTCCTTGAACCAATGGTAGATCGAGTTGACGCGCAGGCGTCCGTCCGGCAGCACCGTCGCGCCACGCGGATGGTTGACGAAGGCGGCCGCGGCCGTGTCCAGCTCCGCTTCCAGCGTCGCGGCGCGCCAGGCGCGTGGCCAGATGTTCGGACAGCCGATCGAGGCGCAGTTCACGGCGTAGTGCACGCGCGGGTCGCGGAAGGTCGGGCGCATGGTCTCGTGCTCGATGTCGTCGAGCGACATCTGCCGGCCTTCGATGGTGACAAGGCGCGTGCGCCAGGGCCCGTTGAACTGCCGCGGATCGAAGGGCACGCCGGTCGAGCGGATGTCGCGGATGGAGCGCACCGGGTAGCGATCAAGCACCACCTTCAGCGTCAGTGCGTTGTAGAGGTTGGCCCAGAACGCGAAGGCCTCCATGCGCGTCATGGTGGTGGGGCGGCGCGCGGCGGCCGCTGTGATCCAGCCATCCAGCGCGCCTATATCGGCCGCCGACGCCTTGAAGGCGGCGTAGCGCACGCGCGTCACGCCATCCGCGTGCGGGACCACGTGGCGGGCGAGCAGCGCGTCCAGCGCGTCATCGGCATCGGCATGCGCGGCGCGCGGCAGCAGCGCGACGAGGGGGAGTGCCAGGAGGGTGCGGCGAGGGGTCATGATCGGCTCCATCAGTTGCGCGCGAACCGCGCCTTGAGCGGGATGGCGGCGAGTGAAAGCGCCGCGAGGCCCAGCAGCGCGCCCAGGATCTGCGGCGTCAGCACGGCGCGCGGGTCGAAGTCGCCGCCCAGCGCCAGCACATCACCGAGCCCGGCGCCCGCGAGGCTGAACACCGTCGTCCCGGGCAGGATGCCGAGCGCGGTGGTGACGACGTAGACTGGCAGCCGCACGCCGACGAAGGCGGGCACCAGGTTGACCAGGAAGAACGGGAACAGAGGCACCAGGCGCAGCACCAGCAGATAGGAGCCGGCATTGCGCCGGATGCCCTCGCCCAGCGCGCGCGCCTTCGGCCCCAGCCGGTCCAGCGCATCGGCGCCGAACAGGCGCTGTGCGAACAGGAAGACCCCCGTCGCGCCGATCGTCGCACCCACCACCGTCAGCGCCGTGCCGGCCACCGCGCCAAACAGCAGCCCGCCCGACAAGGTGAGGAACACAGCACCTGGCACCGAGAAGGCGACGGCCACGACATAGACCCCGACATAGGCGAGTGCTGCCAGCACCAGGTTTGCCGCGACGAAGGTGCTCAGCGCCTCACGGTGCCGTGCCAGCGTGGCGAGCGAGAGGTGGTCCGACAGCCCCGTCGCGCGAAAGGCGACGAGCAGTCCGACGACGCCGAGGCCGATCCAGACCCGGCGGTCGCGCAGCAGGCGGGCGAAGGTCATGGCGGGGGTCTCCTCAGGGCAACAGGCGCTGGACGGCGCTCGCATCGCATCCATCGCGGTTGAGCCTTATGGGTTTGCGCAACAGTTCGGCGGACAGCGCGTTGAGGTTACAGGCAGCGTCAAGCCTTTCGTCGCGGAAGGTGGCTAAAGGCCCACCGTCTCAGCGGCCGCCCAATCGGCCAGCAGGGCGCGCGTATGCAGCGCCGGGCCGCCCGTCACGCCCGATGTGAGGGATGGCGCTTGCCCGGCGAATTCCTTCTGCAATCGCACGACGTCCTGCGGCTCGTCGACGTCATACCATCGGGGCAAGAGCGTGACGGGCAGGCCGATTTCCTGCGCTCGTTCGAGCGTGCGCGCGAGCACATCGGGCGTGCTCCAGGCGATGTCGTGGAAAAGGCGGGGATGGGGCCGCTTCAGCCCGACCAGGTAGTAACCACCGTCGAGAGCGGGGCCGAGAGCGACGCGGTCGCCGGGCGCACGGAGCGCGGCGATCGCCTCGACGATGAAATCCGTCGGCAGGGTCGGGCTGTCGCTATTCACCATGATGGCGCAGTCGTGGCCGTCGGCGAGAAAGGCCGTCATGCTCAGGTCCAGAACGGCGCCGACGCTCGTTGCCTGGCGCAGCACCAGCCTCCAGGGCGGTGGCAGCAGCGCCCGCAGCGCGACCTCTGACCCGGCTGGGCTGTAGAGGGCGTAGAGTTGCCGGCCGAGGGGGCTTGGCACCGCCTCCAGGGCAGCGGCAACGTCGCGGATGAAACAGGCGGATAGTCGGGCGACCATGTCCGCCCCGAGCAGTGGCCGAAGGCGCGACTTGCCCCCGCCGGCGCCCGGCGTCTTGCAGACGATCGCAATCGCGGCCCCCAGACTCATCGCCCCTCACGCGCGTTGTTGACCCGGCCATACGTCCGGGAGAGCGAGGAGGTTACCTCGGACGCGTGCGCTTCTGGCGCCCCGCTTCACGCAGGAGGCGATGATTTTCCCCGACGCAGCCCCGTCGGTCGCTGGCCCTCACGCGGGCTCGCCTTCTGCATAGGCCTCACCGGAATACCAGCACCGGGATCTTGCAGCTGCGCAGCAGGGCGGTGGTCGTGCTGCCGACGATCATGTTGCGCAGCCGTCCGTGGCCATAGGCGCCCATCACCAGAAGGTCGACCCCGGCTTCGGCGACATGCGTCGCAATGGCCGTCTCGGGCTCGCCGCGGAGGACATGAAGGGTTGCCGCCTTTCCACCCTGCGCGAGCAATGCGGCCGGCTTTTCCAGCATGGCGCGGCCCGCCGCGTCATCCGTGGCCACCGTCAGCAGCTGGCAATCCAGCCCATCGAGCGATGCGGTTCGCACCACGAAATCCACCAGCTTCATCGCGGCCGGGCCGCCATCATAGGCAATGGCAAAGCGCGCGATGGGCCTGAACGTCCGCGATGCCACCAGCACGGGCAGGATGCTGGCGCGCAGCACGCGTTCCAGATTGGCGCCGAGATGGCCCACCGCGAAATTCGCTGCCTCCCCGCGCTTGCCGACGACGAGGAGATCCGCCTCCGCCTCGAACTCCACCACCGTGTCGACCAATGCGGCATGGCGCTGTGTCAGAACGACGTCAGCCACCCCGGCCGCCCGCAGCCTTTCCTCGGCCGCACTCAACAGCGCGCGCGCCCGGCGAAGCGAGACCTTGCCGCGCGCTTCGTCGAGGGCCGCCAACTCCCGCAGCAGCTCCTCCGATGCGTCGACACCGAGCGCGCCGCTGCGATCCACGGGAAGAGCTGCAATCGCGCCGTCCAGCACATGCAGCACGCGCACTGAAGCGCCGCCCATCCGGGTTGAGGCCCAGGCCGCGTAGTCGAGGATGCCCTCGGCATAGACCGAGCCATCGGTGCAGGCGAGAATCCTGGCCATGAGTTTGCCCCCCCCTCAATGCAGCGCCCAGGCGCGGCTACAGCAATATCCGATCACACTGAGTCAGTGCGATCGGATTTCTTGCTGTAGAATCATACGGTTCTAGAGCACGAGATCCGTCCAAGCGGACGGATCGTGCTCTAGGCAGCTCCGAGCAGGAAGATCGGCGGAGCAGAGAACACGGCCTCCACGCGCTTGACGCCGGGCACTCCCTCCGCGAGCACCCGAAGGGCGCGGCGGATGTCCTCGGACCCGCAGAAGCCGTGCAGGCGTACGACACCTTCGGCGACGTCGAAGAACATGAGCTGGCTGTCGTACCACGACTGCGCGCGCAGCGCGGTGGACAGGGCACGCCGGATCTCCGCATCCGACCGCGCAGACGCGGTTCCGGCTTGGCCGATGATGAGGGCGCGCAGCAGATCAGCGCGAGAAACCACCCCGACCAATACGGCGTCACGCAGGACGGGCACGCGACGCACGCCGCGCGTCTCCATGATGTGGGCGACCTGCTCCGCCGTCGCGTCTTCGCCCACGCTTGCCACTTCCATGGTCATGGCGTCCTTCACGGTGCGACCATGGACCCGGGCATAGCGCGCGGCCTCCGATTCAGGCGCGCCGAACAGGCTGGCGAACCATCCCACTTTTGGCGCCGAAGGGTCCGCGAGCCTCTTGATCAAATCGCCTTCGGTGATGATCCCGACAAGCTGCCCATCGCCGTTCACCACCGGAACGCCTGAAACCCCGCGTTCGGCCATGGCGCGGGCGGCAGCCTCCAGGCCCATGTCGGGCAGGAAGGTGAG
>JBKJNV010000179.1:0-3966 GCA_046593435.1 Roseomonas sp. | reverse complement strand
GGGCAGCTCACGAAGACCGGCACGCCCTGGGCCACCTTCGCCATTTCGGAGTAGGAGCTCCAGAATGGGGTCGGGATCAGCACCTCGTCGCCCGGGTCGATCGTGGCCATGAAGGCGATCTTCAACGCCTTCATGGCCACGATCGACCCGGGCGACGAGGTGGTGATCCCGACGCCGTACTGGAGCTCCTACTCCGAGATGGCGAAGGTGGCCCAGGGCGTGCCGGTCTTTGTGAGCTGCCCGCAGAATAACGGGTTCAAGCTGCGGCCGGAGGATCTGGAAGCCGCCATCACCCCGCGCACCAAATGGGTGATGCTGAACTTCCCGAACAACCCCACCGGTGCGGCCTGCTCGCGCGCCGAGATGGCGGCGATTGCGGCGGTGCTGATGCGCCACCCGCATGTGTGGGTGATGACCGACGACATGTACGAGCACCTTGTCTATGACGGCTTCGAGTTCTGCACGATCGCGGCCGTCGAGCCGGGGCTGAAGGACCGGACGCTGACGGTCAATGGCGCGTCGAAGACCTACGCGATGACCGGCTGGCGCGTCGGCTTTGCGGGCGGGCCGAAGGCGCTGATCAAGGCGATGGTGAACATGCAGGGCCAGACAACGGCGGGCGTGTCCTCCATTGGTCAGGCGGCGGCGGCGGCCCTCGACGGACCGCAGGAGGGTGTGGCTGAGCGTGCCGCGATCTACCGCGAACGCCGGGACCTGATGGTGGACATGCTGAACGCTGCGCCCGGCGTCCAGTGCCACCGGCCGGAAGGCGCCTTCTATGTGTTTCCGAACATCGGTGGCTGCATCGGGCGCACCAGCGCGGGCGGCCGCGTGATCGCGACCGATGGCGATTTCGCCCTCGCTCTGCTTGAGGAGCAATACGTGGCCGTGGTGCAGGGCGCCGCCTATGGCATGAGCCCCTACATCCGCCTGTCCTACGCGAGCGAGACCGAGCATGTGCGTGAGGGCTGCGCGCGCATCCAGGAATTCTGCCGGACGCTGCGGTGACGCCAGGCATCCGCCCCGGACAGGATGCGGATGCGGATGGCATCATCCGCCTGATCGGCGATTGCTGGGCCGAATACCCTGGCTGCGTGCTCGATGTGGATGGTGAATTGCCCGAGCTGCGCGCGCTGGCCAGCTTCTTCTCGGCTGCCGGCGGCGCGTTGTGGGTTGCGGCGGACGAGACGGACATTCACGGCATGGTGGCGGTGCGGCCCGGCCCCGATGCCGCGAGCTGGGAGATATGTCGGCTCTATGTCGCGCAGGCAGCACGTGGCGCTGGCCTCGCCCATACGCTGCTGGACCTGGCGGAGAGCCATGCGCGTGCGGCGGGCGCGCCGACCTTCGTGCTCTGGACCGACACGCGCTTCCTCCGTGCGCACGGCTTCTATGAGAAGCGCGGCTATGTTCGGCAGGGGCCTATCCGCGTGCTGGATGACATCTCCCGATCGCTGGAATTTGCCTATGCCAAGCCGGCCCGCGGGTTGGTCGCGCGGTCGCTGGACGCCGCTGGTGCCGCGAGCGCCGAGCGCGCTCTCGCCCGGCTGAGCGCCGGGGGGGTGCCGGGACAGGGGCCGGCAGGGACGGCATGGCAAGGTGCTGCGGCAGGCGTCGCGCAGGGCGTGCGGGCGCTGGTGACGGCCTGGGTGGCCGGCGAGCTCGTCGGCGCTGTCCAGCTTGGCCTTGATGAGCGCGGGGCGCTGCCGCATCGTGCCGCGATGGATGGCCTGCTGCTCGCCCCCGACTGCGACCGTGCCATGGTTGCGCGCGCCCTGCTTGGCGAGGCGGAGGCTGCGGGGGTAGCGCGCGGCAAGCGCCTCCTCACGGCGGAATGGCCGGCCGATGATCCGGTGGCGGAAGCCTTCCGGGACTGCGGCTGGCAATGCGTGGGGCGGATCCCAGGCGGCGCCTGGGGTGCTGGCGGTGCGCTTGTGGACAGCCTCATTTTCTGCAAGGTGCTGGCATCTGATGTCGGATGACAGTGATCGCACGATGATGCGGCATGCTCCGGCGCAAGATGATGCCGGCGCGGATGCACTGCTGCACATGCTGGTCATCGAGGCGCCGGGTGAAGCGCCGCGCCGCGTGCCGCTGAAGGACAAGGTCCTGCGGGTCGGCCGCGTGCCGGACAATGACATCGTGCTGCCGTCGAGCGAGATTTCCCGCGCGCATTGCATCGTCGCCCTGGTGGGTGAGGAAGCGGTTGTGACCGACCTCGGTTCCACCAATGGCTGCTACCACAATGGAGAGCGGCTGACTGGCAGCCTGGCGTTGCGCGCGGGAGGGCGCCTGCGACTCGGCCCCTATGCCATCACTCACCTGCGTGGCCCGCGTGCCCAGCTGGAGCGGGGCGATGAGTTGGAGCGCGAACTGGCGAAGGCGGGGCGCTATGTCCTGGCCTTGCTGCCGCCACCCATCACCGAGGGCGCCGTGCGGGTGGATTGGCGGTTCCTGCCCTGCATCGGCGTCGGTGGTGACGGGTTCGGCTACCGAAGCCTGGCGGATGGACGCTTCATCGTTTGGCTGATGGATGTTGCCGGGCACGGGGCCAGCGCGTCGATGCTCGCCGTGAGCGTGATGAACACGCTGCGTGAGGGCAGCCCGACCGGCGCGGATCCGGGAGAGCCTGCCGCCGTGATCGCCGGGCTGAACGCCACCTTCCAGATGGAGAAGCATGGCGGGCTGTATTTCACCATCTGGTACGCCGTCTACGACCCTGGCTTGCGAAACCTGCGCTACGCTTCGGCCGGGCAGCATCCTGCCTTCCTGGGCCTGCCAGGAGAGGCGCCCGCCCCGCTTTCCACCCGCAACCCGGGGATTGGCCTGGCGCCGCCCGGGCGGGTCTTCACCGAGGCGTCCGTGCATGTCCGTGCAGGCGCTCGCCTCGCGCTGTTCAGCGATGGTGCCTTCGAAGTGCAGGCGCGCGACGGAAGCCAAAGGACGTTGCGAGACTTTGTGCCCCATCTTGCGGTGGCGCCGGAGCCGGGCCTGGCTGAGCCCGACCGGTTGCTGGCTGCCATCCATGCGGTCGCCCGGCCTGGACCAATGGAAGATGATGTTGCGATTTTATCGCTCGACTTTCCTTGACGTCGGCGACAAGTCCCGTGTCGTATCATTTCGGGTGAGGGCCAGAGCATGGATTTCCAGGTGCAAGACATCGGTTCCGATCTGGCTCGGATCGTCATGACCGGGCGGCTTGATGCCGTCGGCGCCGAGGCGTTGGACCTGCCGTTCACCGCGAGCATCTGTAAGACCGGCAAGAACGTGATTGTTGACCTGTCGGCCGTGCCCTTTGTCGGTTCGCTGGGCATACGGGTGCTGATTTCCGGGGCGCGCGCACTGCAGCGAAGTGGACTGAAGATGGCGATCTACGGTGTCACCCCCGCGGTCGCGGAGGTCTTCGACATCGTGGCACTCGAAGAACTGATCCCGCTGGCGCCCGACATGGCGGCTGCGCGTGCCCTTGTGGCTGGGTGAAGGAGACCGCCGTGCCCTTCCAGCTCAATGTCGCCGGTGATTCGGACGCGATCGTCGCCGCCGAGGAGCAGTTGCAGGCACATCTGGAAAATGCTGGCCTGCCGAGCATGGTTATCTCACGCGCCGTTCTGGTGCTCGAGGAGGTGGTGCTCAACGCCTGCCGCCATGGCGGTGCGCCGGAGGTCTCCGTCATTGTCGAGATGGAGGAGCGCAGTTGCCGGCTTGTCTTCGAGGATGCCGGCACACCGTTTGATCCCCTCTCCGGCCAGTTCGCAGCGACCGCACCTGCCCATATCGACGACATGGGCGGCCGCGGCCTGCTGCTGATCCGGCGCTCCGCGACGCGATCGCAATATGAGTATGCCGGAGGCCGCAACCGGCTCGTCATGGACTTCAAGGACTGACGGCGGCGCCCTATTCGGGCAGCAGGAAGCCTTCCATGGCGTGCAGTACCGCCTCGGGCGCTTCCTCGGCGAGGTAGTGGCC
>JBKJNV010000189.1:0-3761 GCA_046593435.1 Roseomonas sp. | reverse complement strand
GCCATGTGCTGTTCTCCGTCCCGTCCTTCGCCGCGTATGGCGCACTGTCTGGCCGCGCGCCGGATGAATTGCTGGCCGGCGCGCGCATCGACCCCGCGCCCTACAAGCGCGACCAGGGCGACTTCGTGCTGTGGAAGCCCTCGGATGCCGAGACGCCGGGCTGGGACAGCCCCTGGGGCCGCGGGCGGCCAGGCTGGCACATCGAATGCTCGGCCATGTCATGGCGCTATCTGGGCGAGGAATTTGACATCCATGGCGGCGGTGCCGACCTGCTGTTCCCGCACCATGAGAACGAACTCGCGCAATCCGTCTGCGCCTTCCCCGGCAGCCGCTTCGCGCGGCACTGGATGCACAACGGCATGCTGCTCGTCGATGGCGGGAAGATGTCGAAGTCGCTGGGCAATTTCCTCACGGTGCGGGACATCCTCGCCCGCGGCGCCTGGGCGGGGGAGGCGTTCCGCCTGCTGCTGCTCAAGACGCATTACCGCCAGTCGCTGGACTTCACCCAGGGCGGTCTCGATGAGGCGAAGGCCGAACTTGACGATGGCTACGCCATGCTCGCCCGCGCGCCGGCGGCCGAGGGCGCGCTCATCGACACCATGGCCGAATGGGCGCTCGCCCCGCTGCTCGACGACCTGAACACGGCAGGGATGCTCACGCGCCTGCGTGACCTGCGCACGCTGGAGAACACGGCCACCATCGGCGGCAGTGCCACGGCCGTGACCACGCGCATCGGCCAGCCTTGGGCGCCCGCACCGGGCGAGGCGGCAGCCGCCTTCCGTATCGCCGCCGGCACGCTGGGCCTGTTCCAGACTGCGCCGGCCACCTGGCTGCAGGGCGGTGCCGATGCCGCGGCGGTGGAGGCCGCCATCGCCGCACGTATCGCCGCGCGCAACGCGCGCGACTTCGCCGAGGCCGACCGCATCCGCGCCGAGCTCCTCGCCCAGGGCATCACCCTGGAAGACGGCCCGCAGGGCACGACATGGCGCCGCGGTTGAGGTGCTGCCCGCCTGACCGGCACCAAGGCACAAAAATAAAAGAATGGGGTCCGGGGAAATTCCTTTCCCCGGCCTTTCTATCGTGACCGGCCGCGAGGGCGGCGCCGACCTCGCCCCACCGCCGGGCGAAAGTCCCATCATCGTCCTCGTCCGCCCGCAGATGGCCGAAAATATCGGCGCGTGCGCGCGTGCCATGGCCAATGGCGGCCTGTTCCACCTGCGCCTGGTTGCCCCGCGCGATGGCTGGCCGCAGCCGGTCGCCTGGCGCATGGCCTCGGGCGCCGACCGCATCCTCGACGCGGCGGAGCTCTTCCCCGACCTGCCCGCCGCGCTGGCCGATTGCCACCGCGTGCTCGGCACCTGCCCGCGCCCACGCCACGTCATCACCGAGACGCTGACCGCGCGCGCGGCGGCGGGGGACCTGCGCGCCATCAACGCCGAGGGCCTGCGCGCCGCCATCCTGTTCGGCCCCGAGCGCGCGGGGCTCACGGCCGACGACCTCGCCTGCTGCGACACGCTGGTCCGCTATCCGCTGAACCCCGCGCACATGTCGCTCAACCTCGCCCAGGCGGTGATGATCCTCGCCTATGAATGGTGGACGGTCGCGGAGCCCACGCCCGCCCGTGTCTTCGTGACCAACGAGACGCATGTCGCGACGAAGGGCTCGCTTGAGGCGTTCATGCACCGGCTGGTGAGCGAGCTGGACGCCTGCGGCTTTCTGGAAACCGCGCACAAACGGCCCTTGATGGTGCGCAACCTGCGCCACTGGTTCCTCCGCGGCCAGGTGACCGAGCAGGAGCTGCGCACGCTGCATGGCGTGGTGACGGAGCTTGCGCGCGGGCGGATGGTGCGCGGCCGCAAGCCGGACCCGACGCCGCCCTGGGTGGAGGAAGCCACCGAGGGCGCGTGACGCGGCACGCGCTTCGCCCGCCCGCGGCACGCGCTTCGCTAAGCCCGGCCCATGAGCCTCGCCCTTCCGCCACGTCCGACACTCGCCGAACAGCTCGCCGCCGGCCTTGCCGAGCAGATCGTCGCCGGCGCCCGCCCGCCCGGCGCGGCGCTGGAGGAGGTCCAGCTCGCGGCCGAATTCGGCGTCTCCCGCACGCCCGTGCGCGAGGCGCTGCGCCAGCTCGGCGCCACCGGCCTGGTCGAAAACCGCCCCCGGCGCGGGGCGGTGGTGGCACGGCCCGATGCAACGCGGCTCCACGGCATGTTCCGGGTGATGGGGGAGCTGGAGGCGCTGGCCGCCACGCTGTGTGCCGCGGCGATGCCGGTGCGGGACCGTCGCGCGCTGGATGCACTGCATCTCCAGATGGCGGAGATGGTGCGCGGCTCGCAGCTCGCGGCGTACCGCGCGGCGAATGTGGAATTCCATCGGCGCCTCTATGCGGGTGCGGGGAATGGCTACCTGGCGGAGCTGGCGGGCAGCACGCGGCAGCGCCTCGCGCCCTTCCGCGCCTCGCAGCTGGAAGCACCGGAGCGTCTACAGGAATCCCATGGCGAGCATGGCGACATCATCACCGCCATCGCGCGGGGTGATGGAGCGGCAGCGGCGGCGGCGGCGCGGCGCCATCTGGGGCTGACAGAGGCGGCGTGGAACAGCATGACGCGCGTGAATTGAGTAAAATTTAGGCGTTAAATGCCCAAGAATGCGATCGTGCATACAGTATGTTCGGCCTGCGTGCGCTTGGCAGACAGAACCCGCTGACAAGGCTTGGAAATTCCCGCCATCCAGAATGGCGCGGGCATTGCAAGGCAGGGAGCGAATGACCGCTCCACCCCCCCACACCATCGCCGGATTTCGCGCCGCCTATGCCGCCGGCGCGCGGCCCGCCGACCTGCTCGCCGCCACCCATGCGGCGATGACGGCGTGTGATGACCCGGGGATCTTCCTCGACATCATCCCCCGCGCCTTGCTGCTGCGTGAGGCGGAGCGCCTGCCGCCCCGCGATCCCGTGGCATTCCCGCTCTGGGGCATCCCCTTCGCGGTGAAGGACAATATCGACGTCGCGGGTCGCCCGACCACCGCCGGCTGCCCGGCCTTCGCCTATACGCCGAACGTCGATGCCCCGGTGGTCGCGCGGCTGCGCACCGCCGGGGCCATCCCCATCGCCAAGACCAACCTGGACCAGTTCGCCACGGGCCTTGTCGGCGTGCGCACGCCCCACCCGGTGCCGCGCAACAGCGCCGATCCGTCCCGCGTGCCGGGCGGTTCCTCCTCGGGTAGTGCGGTGGCCGTGGCGCGCGGCCTGGTGCCGTTTTCGCTTGGCACGGATACCGCCGGGTCCGGGCGCGTGCCCGCGGCGCTGAACGGCATTGTCGGGCTGAAGCCCTCGCCCGGCGTGGTGTCCTCGCGCGGGGTGGCGCCGGCCTGCCGCAGCCTCGATTGCGTCTCGGTCTTCGCGCATTCGGCCGGCGATGCCTGGGCCGTGATGGCGGCGATGCGCGGCTATGATCCGGAAGACCCCTACGCGAAGCCCGCGCCCGCCGATGATGCAACGCCGGTCGCACGCCTGGGCATCCCCGCGCTCGACGCCCTCATCTTCGACGAGCCCGAAGCGCGCACGGCGTGGCAGGCGGCGCTGCCCGGCCTCTCCGCGCTCGCGCCTTCCATTGCCGTACCCGATATCGCGCCCTTCCTCGCCATCGCGCGCATGCTCTACGAAAGCGCGCTGGTCGCCGAGCGCGATGCGAGCTTCGGCGAATTTTTGCGCGCGAACCTCGACGCGGTGCACCCGACGGTGCGCGCCATCACCCTGGGCG
>JBKJNV010000097.1:0-3011 GCA_046593435.1 Roseomonas sp. | reverse complement strand
GCAGGCATCCTCACGGTTCATGACGATCTCGATGAAGCTCTCGCCACATACAACGCTCTCTGATCCGAAAACCTCCGAACAGCGGGGCTGGCCCGGGGAGGACGAGGATGGTCCGCCGCGCTGGACGGACCGGCTGCGTTCGCCCTTTCTGTGGCTGGTGCTGCTGCCGACGCTGCTGGTCGGCGTGTACCTGTACGCGGTGGCCGCCGACCAATATGTATCCGAGGCACGCTTCATCGTGCGCGGGTCCAGCCAATCGCCCGGAGGCGGCCCGGTGGCGGCGGCGATCGGTGGCCTGGGCGGTGGTGCCGCGGCGGGCGGCGCCTCCTCCGGCGGGGCCGAAGCGATGGCATTGCGCGATTACGTCAACTCCATCGACGCCATCCGCGACGCGGGCCAGACGCTCGACGTCACGGCGATCTTCCAGCGCGAGGAGGCGGATTGGTGGTTCCGCCTCAACCGCACCCAACCGGAGCTGTTGACCCGCTACGTGAACTCCATGGTGACGGTGACGCGGGATTCTGAAACCGGGACCGGCATCCTGCGCGTCCGCGCCTTCCGCCCCGAGGATGCGCATGCGCTGGCCGAGACGCTGATGACGCTGGCCGAGCGGCTGATCAACCGGCTCAGCGAGCGCCAGCGCGCCGATACGCTCAACAATGCCCGCCGCGAGATCGTCATCGCCGAGGCGCGGGTGCTTGCCGCACGGGACGCGCTTTCCGCCTTCCGTGAGCGCGAACAGAACCTCGATACGAGCCGCTCCGCCGCTGCCGCCGGGGAACGCATCAACGCGCTGCAGGCGCAGCTGACACTGGCCCGCACCGAAGCGCAGAACGCACGCAACTTCCTGCGCGCCGACAACCCGCAATACGTCAACCTGCAGAACCGCATCCGCGCCATCGAGGCGCAGATCGCCGAGGACCGCGAGGCCTCGACCCGCGGCGGCGAGGCGCTGCTGGTACAGCTCGCCGCCTATGAGCGGCTGGTGATGGAGCGCGAATTCGCCGACAAGCAGCTCTCCTCGGCCACCACCTCGCTGGAAGGCGCGCGTTACGAGACGCAGCGCCAGCAGCTCTATGTCGCGCGTGTCGTGCAGCCGAGCCTGCCGGTCTACCCGCTGTATCCGCGGCGGCTGCTGATCCTTCTCTCCGTCTTCGGCTGCCTCGCCATCATCTATGCCGTCGGTCGGCTCATTGCTTCGGGATTGCGCGAAAATGCTTCGTGAATTGTTGGTGATGCTGTCGCGTCCCTTGCTCGGCTTCGCATGCCTCACCGCGCTGCTGGTGCCGCTGGGCGCCGCGATGGCGCAGCAACGCCCTGCGCAGGCGCAGCCGGCGCAGCAGCCGCAGCAGCAGCAGCAACGCGCGCCGGGACAGGGGCAGCAGGGTCAGTTACCGACCGGTCCCTCAGACCCGGCGATGGCCGCGCAGGGGCTTGCACCCAACCCGATCGGGCCGGCGCCGGTGTTCAACCAGCGCAGCCTCGCCGACACGCCCGGCCCGCTGCGCGGGATCGAGCGCCTGGGCCAGCCCACCCAGGCCGAGGGCGGGCCAACGCTCGTGCAGCCGCTGGGCGAGGGACCCCGCGGCCTGTCGCCGCTGGCCGCCGTGTTCGGCGCGGCGCTGTTCACCGGCCAGCCCGCCTCCTCCTCGGATGCGCCGAACCCGAACTACATCCTGGCCCCCGGCGACCGCGTATCGATCCGCGCGTGGGGCGCGGTGGATGCCGAGCAGACCGCCGCGATCGACCCCTCCGGCAATGTCTTCATCCCCAATGTCGGCCCGGTTCGCCTCGCCGGCACCCGTGTGGGTGACATGCAGGGCGTGGTCGCGGGCGCGGTGCAGCAGGTCTACACGCAGCAGGTCCAGGTCTATGCGAATGTGCTCCAGACCCAGCGCATCGGCGTCTTCGTCACGGGCTTCGTGCGCAACCCGGGGCGCTATGCCGGCGCGGCGTCGGATTCTGTGCTGGACTTCCTGCTGCGCGCCGGCGGCGTGGACCCCACGCGCGGCAGCTTCCGCGTCATCTCCGTGCAGCGCGGCGGCGCCTCCGTGGCGCAGGTCGATCTGTATCGCTTCCTGCTCGCCGGCACCCTGCCGCGCCTGACCCTGCAGGAAGGCGACACCATCCTGGTCGCGCGGCAGAACCCGCTGGTCGGCGCCGATGGCGCGGTGCGCAACAACTACCTGTTCGAGGCCGCAACCCGCACCCCGATCAACGGGCGCGAGCTGATCGAGCTCGCGCGGCCGCTGCCGGCCGCGACAAACGCGGTGGTGCGCGGCGTGCGCGGCTCGCAGCCCTTCTCGCGCTACGTCACGCTGGGCGAGCTCGGCGGCATCTTGTTGCAGGACCAGGATACGGTGACCTTCACCGCCGATGTCGCCGCGCGCACCGTGCGTGTCTCGGTCGAGGGCAGCCGGCTATTCCCCTCCGTCCTCGTCACCGATCGCGACATGAACCTGTGCCAGGTGCTCGACCACATCGCCGTGGATGCCGCGCTCGCCAACCCGCGTGGCGTGTTCCTGCTGCGGCCCTCGGTCGCGGCGCAGCAGCGCCGCTCAATCGATGAGGCGCTGGACCGGCTGGAACGGCAGCTATTCCTCTCCCCCTCACCGACCGAGGGCGTCGCCGCCGTGCGCACCGCCGAGGCGCAGTTCATCTCCTCCTACATCCAGCGGGCGCGCCGCGTGCAGCCGGAGGGAAGGCTGGTCGTGCTCGACAGCACCGGCCGTTGCAATCCGGTGCGGCTGGAGGATGGCGACATCATCGTCATCCCCGAACGCTCGCAGACGGTGATGGTCCAGGGCGAAGTCAATGCCGCCCAGGCCGTCGTCTGGCGGCCGGACTGGACCATCGCGCAATACCTCGCCGCCGCCGGTGGCATCTCCAGCCGCGGTCGCGAGAACAACCTGATGCTGCGCCGCCCGAGCGGCGAGGTCATTTTGGAACCCACCCAGCCGCCGCAGGCCGGGGATGAGCTGATCGCGCTGCCCTATCTTGACCCGAAGGTG
>JBKJNV010000095.1:0-5450 GCA_046593435.1 Roseomonas sp. | reverse complement strand
CTCATCATGGCGTCCCCGGATGGCGCGCTCGCCATCGCCATCGCGCCCTGGACCAGCACCGGCTACGCCCAGGACGGCACACCCTTCCCCCGCCCCGGACGCGCAACCATCACGCTCGCGAAGCAGCCCGATGGCACCTGGCTCGGCGTGCATTCCCACATGTCGCTGGGCAAGGGCGTGCCGCAGGACAGTTTTGGCACGCGCCCCGTCAGCGCCGCCTAGTCGGCAAGTTCGCGCATCACCTTGATCAGGTCCGACTTGCCCTCGAACCCGATGCCCGGAAGCTCCGGCATGGTGATATGCCCGGCCTCCACGCGCACGCCGTCGGGAAAGCCGCCATAGGGCTGGAACAAATCCGGGTAGCTCTCATTGCCCCCCAGCCCCAGCCCAGCCGCGATGTTGAGCGACATCTGGTGTCCGCCATGCGGGATACACCGCGTGGGCGACCACCCCGCATCCCGCAGCATCGCCAGCGTGCGCAGGTATTCGACCAGCCCATAGGACAGCGCGCAGTCGAATTGCAGCCAGTCCCGGTCCGGGCGCATGCCGCCATGGCGGATGAGGTTGCGCGCATCCTGCATCGAGAACAGGTTCTCCCCCGTCGCCATCGGGTTGGAATAATGCTCGGCGAGTGCGGCCTGCAGCGCATAGTCCAGCGGGTCGCCGGCTTCCTCGTACCAGAACAGATCGTAGGGCATCAGCGCGCGGGCATAGGCGATGGCGGTCGCCAGGTCGAAGCGGCCATTCGCATCCACCGCCAGCCGGCAGCCGGGAGGCAGCATGCGCAGCACCGCCTCGATCCGCGCGCAATCCTCGGCCAGCGTCGCACCGCCGATCTTCATCTTCACCACCGTGTAGCCACGGTCCAGATAGCTGCGCATCTCATCGGTGAGGCCATCGAGCCCCTTCCCCGGGTAATAGTAGCCCCCCGCCGCATAGACGAAGACGCGCGGATCGGCCGCGGCACCTTGGCGTTCCGCGAGCAGCCGAAACAGCGGCTTGCCTGCGATCTTCGCGACCGCATCCCACACCGCCATGTCGATGGTGCCGATCGCCACGCTGCGCTCGCCATGCCCACCAGGCTTCTCGTTGCGGAACATCGTGGCCCAGATTTTTTCCGGGTCGAGATTGGTCCCCGCCGCATCCAGCAGCGAAGCCGGGTCGGCCTCCGCGATGCGCGGCAGGAAGCGCTCGCGCATCGGCGCGCCCTGCCCATAGCGCCCGTTGGAGCTGAAGCCATAGCCCACCACGCGCCGGCCATCGCGCACCGCATCGGTGACCACGGCGACCAGGCTCAGCGTCATCTTCGAAAAATCGATGTAGGCATTGGCGATGGGCGAGGCGACCGATTTTGTCACCTCGTGCACTTCCAGAATACGGACGGACATGGCGTTTTCTCCCTGTGTTCAGCGCAAAGCGCGCCAGCCGATATCGCGGCGACAAAATCCCTCGGGCCAGTCGATGGCGTCGATCGCGGCATAGGCCGCGTCGCGCGCATCATGCAGCGTCGCCCCGCTGGCCTGCACCGCCAGCACGCGGCCGCCATTGGCGACCACCGCGCCATCGCGCACCGCCGTGCCAGCGTGGAAGATGTGCACCCCCGGCTGCGTCGCCGCCATTGGCAGGCCGTGGATCACGCTGCCCTTGCCATAGGCGCCGGGGTAGCCGCGCGTCGCCATCACCACCACCAGGGAGTGATCCGCGCGCCATTCCAGCCGCGTCTGCGCAAGCCCGCCGGTGGCCGCCGCGTGCAGCGCCGCCAGCAGGTCGGACGCGAGGCGCGGGATCAGCGCCTCGCATTCCGGGTCGCCGAAGCGGACATTGTATTCGATCAGCTTCGGCCCGGCCTCCGTCAGCATCAGCCCGGCGAACAATGTGCCACGAAACGGCGCGCCACGCCGCGCCATCTCATCCAGCGTGGGCTGGATGAAGCGCGCCATCACCTCATCCCGCAGCGCATCGGTGAAGGCCGGCGCGGGCGAATACGCCCCCATGCCGCCGGTGTTCGGCCCCGCATCGCCGTCAAAGGCACGCTTGTGATCCTGCGCCGCCCCGAAGGCGAGCGCGTGCGTCCCATCGCACAATGCAAAGAAGGACACCTCCTCCCCCACCAGGCATTCCTCGATCACCACCGCAGCACCCGCCGCGCCGTGGACCCGGTCCTCCATGATGTCCGTGATCGCGTCTTCCGCCTCCGCGACCGAGGCCGCAACCACCACGCCCTTGCCGGCCGCGAGCCCATCCGCCTTCACCACGATCGGTGCGCCTTGCGCCCGCACATAGGCCCGCGCCGCCTGCGCATCCTCGAACCGCGCCCAGGCCGCCGTCGGCACGCCCGCGGCGTCCGCCACCTGCTTGGTGAAGGTCTTGCTGCCCTCCAGCCGGGCGGCCGCAGCACTCGGCCCGAAGCAGGCGATCCCGGCCTCAGCGCAGGCATCGGCAATGCCCAGGGTCAGCGGCGCCTCGGGCCCCACCACCACCAGGTCGATGGCATTGGCCCGCGCGAATGCGACCAACCCCGCCACATCCTCCGCCGCGATCGCCACGCATTCCGCCAGCGCCGCGATGCCCGCATTGCCCGGCGCACAGAACAGCGCGCCCAGCAGCGGCGAGGCCACGATCCCGCTGGCGAGTGCGTGTTCCCGCCCGCCGCCGCCGACCAGCAAGACCCGCATCATGCTGTCACCCCACTCCCGCCTGGGGCGCCTCTAGCATACGATGCCGCCATGGACACCCCGGCCCCAACCAATACCCCCGAATATGCCGTCTCCGACCTCAACCAGGCGATCAAGCGCACGCTGGAAGGCGCCTTCGGTCGCGTGCGCGTGCGCGGCGAGATCACCGAGTGCAAGCGCCACACCTCCGGCCATGTCTATCTCGCGCTCAAGGATGAGAGCGCGAAGATCGAGGCCGTAATCTGGAAGGGCACGGTCCGCGGCCTGGCGACGCAGCCGGAAAATGGCGCGGAAGTGATCGCGACAGGACGGCTGACGACCTACGCGGATCGGTCGAAGTACCAGCTCATCATCGACAAGCTCGAATATGCCGGCGCCGGCGCCCTGCTCGCGCGGATCGAGGCGCTGCGCCAGCGCCTGATCGGCGAGGGGCTGTTCGCCGCCGAGCGCAAGCGTGCCCTGCCGCGCCTGCCGCTGGTGGTGGGCGTGGTGACCTCGCCTTCCGGCGCGGTGATCCAGGATATCCGCACCACCATACTCCGCCGCTTCCCCCGCCATATCCTGATCTGGCCCGTGGCGGTGCAGGGCGTAGGCAGCGCCGAGCAGATCGCCCGCGCCATCGCCGGCTTCTCCGCCATCCCCGCCGGCGGGCCGATCCCCCGCCCCGATGTCGTGATCGTCGCGCGCGGCGGTGGCAGCCTGGAGGATCTGATGGCCTTCAACGAGGAGGTGGTGGTGCGCGCCGCCGCCGCCTCGCTCATCCCACTCATCTCCGCCGTGGGACACGAGACGGACACGACCTTGATCGATTTCGCGTCCGACCGCCGCGCACCGACACCGACCGCTGCCGCCGAACTCGCTGTCCCCGCGCGGGCGGACCTGACGGCGGATCTCGCGCAGACCGGCGCGCGGCTGCAGGCCACCGCGCGGCGGGTGATGAATGATGCGCGCATGGTGCTGCTGCGCATCGAACGCCGCCTGCCCGATGTGCCCGGCCGCATCGAACAGGCGCGGCTGCGCCTGGATGATTATGGCGAACGCCTGCCGCGCGCCGCCGAAGCCCTGCTCGCCCGCCGCCGCGAACGCCTGGCTGCTTTGCGCGTGCCGCATCCGCGCGAGGCCATCACCGCCCGGCGCGCCCGACTGGTCTCGCTCACCACGCAGGGCAATGCCGGGATCGCGCGCACCCTGGCCGCCAAGCGCGACGCCCGCGCTTTGGCACGCTTCGGCGCGGCACCGGTCGATGCGCTGCTGCGCCAGCGCCGCACCGCGCTCGACGGGCTGTCAGCCCGGCTGGAAAGCGCCTCATACCAATCCGTTCTCGCGCGCGGTTTTGTGCTGGTGCGCGATGCCGATGGCGCGCCGCTGACGCAGGCGGCAGCGGTGAAGCCTGCCTCTCGTATCAGCCTGGTCTTCGGCGATGGCGAGGTGGGTGCCGTGGTCGACGGCGCCCGCCCCCGTCGCGCGAGACCTGATTCCGAGCAAGGAGCGCTCCTGTGACGCCGGCACCAATAGACAAAAATAAAAGAATGGGGGTCAGGGGGAAATTCCTTTCCCCCTGCCTGTCTCGTCGCGTTTTCCTGGCTGGATCGTCGTTGCTTCTCGCCGCCCGCGCCCTGGCCGCTCCGCCCTCTTTCGCGCAAGGCGGCCTCGTCATCGGCCGCACCGCCCCTGGCACACGCCTCTCTCTCGACGGCCGCGCGCTCCGCGTCTCCCCTGCTGGCGACTACGCCTTCGGCTTCGGCCGCGACCATGGCGAGAGCGCGGTGCTCACCACCAATGGCCGCGAGGAACGCCTGGCCATCGCGCGCCGGCAATGGAGTGTGCAATCCATCACCGGCCTGCCGCCCGCGCAGGTGACGCCCGATGCCGCCGCGCTCGCGCGCATCACCGCCGAGCGCGAACAGCTCGGCCGCGCGCGTGCGACCGACAGCGCGCTGACCAGCTTCACCGAAAGCCTCGCGCGTCCCGCGGAGGGGCGCATCAGCGGCGTCTTCGGCAGCCAGCGCGTGCTGAACGGCCAGCCGCGCCAGCCGCATTATGGTTTTGACATCGCCGCCCCGGTGGGATCGCCGCTGCTCGCCGCCGCTTCGGGCCGCGTCACGCTCTCGGCCAGCTTCTTCTTTTTCGGTGATCTGCTGGTCATCGACCACGGCCACGGCATCAACACGCTCTACACGCACCTGTCGCGCCGCGACGTGGCGGAGGGCGAGATGGTTGCGCGCGGCCAGCCCATCGGCGCCACGGGGGCGACGGGCCGCGTCACCGGCCCGCATCTGCATTTTTCTCTGTCCTGGTTCCAGGTTTGGCTCGATCCGCAGCCGGTTCTGGGCCTGTAATGCCTTGCGCTCAGGGCGCCGTTGTGGCATAGGAAAAAAAGCCGCAGCGGAAGCTGCGCCCGCGCCGCGCCAAACCCGGTAAGAAAATCAGAAAGGCTGAATTTCTTACCTGTTTATCGTACGAAATTAGTACCTTGGTCTCGCACCACGCAAGTAAGATTTCCTTACTTTCGGCGTTTCACCGCAGCGGCCGCGGCACCTTGAAGGGCAGCATCGCGAACATCGCCGGCGAGCGAAACCGGTCCAGCGACAGGCTCTCATGCACCGCCGTGGCCTCCTGCCCCAGTAGCCGGGTGCGGATGACCGAGCGCGCGTAGAAGGGCGTATCCTCCAGCGTGCGCACCACGCTCGCGGCACCGCCCTCGGCCCGCGTCGGGCGCGTGATGCGCCACAGGGTGCGCGGCAGTTCAACGGGCGGCGGCGGCTCGATATCCTC
>JBKJNV010000019.1:0-4825 GCA_046593435.1 Roseomonas sp. | reverse complement strand
CTGATCAGCCGGCCTCGACGCCCACCACGCGGAAGGCGCGCGCCTCGCCCTCGGGTTCGTTCACACTGACGTAGGCGCCGGGGCGCAGGCCCTCATGCGCCGCGAGGCCCGTGGTGGGCGCGTCCGAACGATCATCGGCCTGGCCGAAGAAGCGCAGCGACCAGCCACCATCCTCGTCATGCTGCACGTCGCCGTGGATGTCCGCCTCGCCGGGGCGGATGCGCAAGGCAGGCCAAGGATCGGGGTCGGCGAGCCAGGCCGCGGCGTCCGGCCGCCCATCGCCATCGAGTGCAAGCGTCAGCACATAGCGATGCGCCGGGCTGCCCTCGGGGTAGCCTGGCCCCGATGCCATGGCCAGCGTCACCGTCATCAACTGCATCATCAATCCTTCAGATCGCAACCCGCACACCCAGCTCGACCACGCGATCGGAGGGGATTCGGAAGAACTCCGTCGCGGGCACGGCGTTGCGGCTCATCGCGCCATACAGGTACTGGCGCCAGCGTGACATCTTCGGCACCACGGCGGCGACCAATTGTTCGCGACCGAGAAAATAGCTGGCCTGCATCGGCTCAAACGCCACGCCGAATTCGCTGAGCGATTCCAGTTCGCGCGGGATGTTGGGGCTTTCGGAGAAACCATAGCGGATGAGCACGCGATGGATGCCCGGCGCGAGTTCACTCACCTCCCGCCGCAGCTCGGGCGGTACCAGGGGTTCATCCTGATTCAGCACCGTGACGAACAGCACCCGCTCATGCAGCACTTTGTTGTGCTTGAGGTTGTGCAGCAGCGCGGCGGGGACGTAGTCCGCCTGCCCGGTCATGAACACGGCGATGCCAGGCACCCGCACGGTGCGCGATTGCGGCAACCGCGCGATGTAGGATTTCAGCGGCAGGGAATCCTGGCGGAAGCGCGCGAACAGCAGCTGCCGGCCGCGCTGCCAGCTGGTCATCATCAGGAACAACGCGCCGCCGAGCAGCAGCGGCACATAGCCGCCTTCGGGAATCTTCAGCACATTGGCGATGAAGAAGGTGAGATCGAGCAGCAGCAGCGGCACGAAGATCGCGGCGACCAGCAGCCACGACCAGCCGAACTGCCGGCGGAACACGATGATCGCGAGAAGTGAGGTGCACACGAAGGTCCCCGTGACCGCGATGCCATAGGCCGCGGCCAGGCTGTCCGAATTGCGAAATGACAGCACCAGGACCAGGACGCCGATGAGCAGGAACGCATTGATCTGGGGCATGTAGATCTGCCCCTCCTCGGTCTCGGAGGTATGCTTGACCGACAGGCGCGGCAGGAAGCCCAGCTGCACGCATTGCCGCGCGATGGTGTAGGCGCCCGAGATCATCGCCTGGCTCGCGATCACGGTTGCGGCCGCGGCCAGGATCACCAGCGGCAGGCGCAGCCATTCGGGCGCGAGCAGGAAGAAGGGATTGGCGATCGCGGCCGGGTCGCGCAGCAGCAGCGCGCCCTGGCCAAGATAGTTCAGCGCCAACGCCGGCAGCACGAAGAAGTACCAGGCGGCGCGGATCGGCCGGCGACCGAAATGGCCCATATCGGCATACAGCGCCTCCGCGCCCGTGACGGCGAGGACGACGGAGCCCATGGCGATGAAGGCGGCAAGCTTGTACTCGTAGGCGAAGTGCACCGCGTAATAGGGCGAGAGTGCAAGCAGTACCTGCGGGTTCTGCACCGTCTCGACCAGGCCGAGCAGCCCAATAGTGCCAAACCACAGCGCGCAGATCGGCCCGAACACCGCACCCATCTGCCGCGTGCCGCGGAACTGCACGAGGAACAGCGCAATGAGAATGACGACCGAGATCGGCACCACCGCGTGTTCAAAAGCCGGTGAGACAACCTTCAGCCCCTCAATCGCCGAGAGCACGGATATGGCGGGGGTGATGACGCCATCGCCGAAGAACAGGCAGGCGCCGGCCATGCCGAGCATCATCACCGCCATCTTCGCACGCGGGCCGACGGTCTGGCGCTGCGCCAACGTCATCAAGGCCAGGACGCCGCCCTCACCCTTGTTGTCGGCTCGCAGCACGAAGACGACGTATTTCACGGTGACGGTCAGGATCAGCGCCCAGATGATGAGCGAGAGGATGCCCAGAATCTCCCAGCCCTCCACGCCATCCGCGGCGAAATGCAGCAGCGAAGCCCGCATGGCGTAGAGCGGACTGGTGCCGATATCGCCATAGACGACACCCAGGACACCCAGGAGCAAGGCCGGCCTCAGAGCCTGCCGGTCGCCGGCCGCAGCGGGGTTACTCAAGCGGGGTGTACTCCGTAATGCGGTGCAACATTACGCCCTGCCGGGGAGAGTCTCAAGCGAAGGGGTGGGGGGACAAGAAGCAAGGCAGGGGAAAGGAATTTCCCCGGACCCCATTCTTTTGTTTTTGTCCCGGGATGCGCGGCCTGGGCGCCTCACGGCACCCTACCGGGGCGCGCCTGTTGCGCGCACCGCGAGCGCGAATGCGCGAACGCCGGTAGTCCGGCGAGCCAAGCGGCCGGAGGCCGCGCCCGGCGCTTGAGGGCACCATATTACGCCGCCCGCAGCGCCTTCCACACGATCTCGGGCGTCGCCGGCATATCGAGTGCCTTGCCACCCAGCGCATCCACGATGGCGTTCATCAGCGCCGGCGGCGAGCCCACCGAACCCGCCTCGCCCGCACCCTTCACACCCAGCGGATTCGTCTCGCAGGGCACCTCGATCAGGTCCACATCGATGTCCGGCAGGTCATCCGCCCGCGGCAACGCATAGTCCATGAAGGATGCCGAGAGCAGCTGCCCGCTCTCGGGATCATAGGCGGTGCGCTCCAGCATGGCCTGGCCGATGCCCTGCGCCACGCCACCATGCACCTGGCCGCGCACGATCAGCGGGTTCAGCGCATGGCCCACATCATCCACCACGATGTAGCGCGGGATGGTGACGATGCCCGTATCCGGGTCGATCTCCACCTCGGCCACGTGGCAGCCATTGGGGAAGGTGTGCGCCTTGATTTCGGCGGTTTCCTCCGCGTCGAGCAGAATGGCGCTCTCGCCCTTGGCCACGCGCTTGCGCTGCGTCGCGGCGAGTTCGAGGATGGCAATGCCGCGGTCGGTGCCGGCCACCGCGAAGCGGCCGGTGGCGAACTCGATATCCGCGACCGAGGCTTCCAGCACTTCGCTGGCGGCCTGCTTGCCCTTCTCGACCACGCTCGCGGCCGTCACCAGGATCGCCTGGCCTTCGGAGTAAAGGCTGCGCGCCCCACCCGTGCCGCCGCCCGAGGGCAGCGAGGAGGAATCGCCCTGGCGGATGCGGATCTTGTCCATCGGCACGCCCAGCTCATGGTTGGTCAGCATGGCATAGGCCGTCTCATGGCCCTGGCCGGTGGACTGCGTGCCCACATAGACGTCCACGAAACCATCCTCGGCGAACACAACCTTGGCGTTTTCGGAATTCGAACCGCCCGTCGCTTCCAGGTAATAGGCGAGGCCGATGCCGCGCTTGCGCCCCTTGGCGGCGGCGGCCGCCTGCCGCGCCGGGAACCCGGCCCAGTCGATCTTGGCAAGCGCACTGTCCATCAGCCGCGCGAATTCGCCGCTGTCATAGCGCTGCCCCATCGCCGAGGTGTAGGGCATGGCCGCCGCCCCCACCATGTTCTGCCGGCGCAGCGCGATGCGGTCGCGCCCGGTCTCGCGTGCGGCGGCGTCGATCAGCCGCTCCACCAGGTAGTTGCTCTCCGGCCGGCCCGCGCCGCGATAGGCATCGACGGGGGTGGTGTTGGTCAGCACGCCGAGGACATGCGCGTGGATCGCCTGGAAATTGTAGACCGAGGCCAGCACCTTGGTCCCCGCCCCGGTGGGGATGAAGGGCGCGAAGGTGGAGAGATAGGCGCCCATATTCGCGTGGTTGCGCGTACGCAGCGCGAGGAAGTTGCCGTCCTTATCGAGTGCCAACTCGCCGCGCGTGATGTTGTCGCGCCCATGCGTGTCGGCAACGAAAGCCTCCGTGCGGCCCGAGGCCCAGCGCACCGGGCGGCCCAGCTTCCGCGCCGCGAAGCACACCATCACATGCTCGGCGTACAGATACAGCTTCATGCCGAAGCCGCCGCCGACATCGGGCGTGATGACGCGAAAATGGCTGGCCGGCTGCTTGAACACCACATCGGCCAGCAATTTCTGCAGCAGCCACGACCCCTGGGTGTTGGTCGTCAGCGTCCAGTGATCATTGGCCGCGTCGTATTCGGCGCAGGCCGCGCGCGCCTCCAGGCTGGCGACCACCACGCGGTTGTTCACCACCGTCAACCGCGTCACATGGGCAGCCTGGTCGAACAGCGCGTCGGCCTTCGCCTTGTCGCCAGCGTCCCAGTCGAAGCAGATGTTGCTCGTGATCCCCGGCCAGACCTTTGTCGCACCTGGTTCATGCGCCATGGCGAGGTCGGTGACGGATGGCAGCATCTCATACTCGACCATCACCGCCTCGGCGGCGTCGCGCGCGGCTTCGGCCGTCTCGGCCACGATGAAGGCCACGGGGTCGCCCACGTGGCGGACCATGTCGGTGGCGAGTGCCAGGCGCGGCGTCTCCGACCGCGGCGTGCCGTCGGAATTCTTCAGCGGGATCACGCAGGGCACTTCGCCCAGCCCAGCGGCCACCATATCCGCCCCGGTGATGACGGCGAGCACACCGGGCATCGTATCCGCCGTGCTGGTGTCGATGCTCAGGATGCGGGCATGGGCGTGGGGGCTGCGCAGCACCATGCCATGCGCCGCACCCGCCGCGCTGATGTCATCCGTATAGGCCCCGTGGCCCTGCAACAGCCGCGGGTCCTCCACGCGACG
>JBKJNV010000676.1:0-6373 GCA_046593435.1 Roseomonas sp. | reverse complement strand
CCACAGCGCGAGTGCCGGCAGCGGCAGCAGCCCCCAACGCCGGTCACGGTCGGGGAAGGAGAGCTGGAAGGCGGCCAGTGCGGCGAGCACGCCGGTCAGCGCCGCGGTGGCCATCTGGCGCATGTCCTGCCCCGCCGCCATCCGCGCATCGAGGTCGTGGCGCAGCCCGAAGAATGCGACCGCCGCCCCCACGACCAGGGTGGCGATACCAAGCCAGAGCAGGGTCAGGGTCGCCGGGCTCGGCAGGCGGCGGACCGGCGCCAGGCCCTGCGAGAGGCGAGAGATCATGTCCTCGGTGTCCATCACGGTGCCCCCAGCCGCTTGCGCAGTGAGGCCAATGCGCGATGCGTGGCGACCTTCAGCGCGCCGACGCTGAGGCCCGACCGGGCACTGGCCTCGGCAAGCGACAGCTCCTCGATCTTGGCCAGTTGCAGCGCCTGCGCCTGGGAGGCGGGCAGATCGCGCAGCGCCGCGCGCAGCTCGGCGCGTTCCAGCCCGCGCTCGGCGGGCGGGAGGGAGGGATCGATGATCGGGCCGGCCTGCTCGATGTCGATCTCGCGGCCGGCGCGGCGGCCGCGGGCACGGCCACGGTCCAAGGCGCGGCGCTCGGCGATGGCGGAGATCCAGGGGGTGAAAGAGCGCGTGGGGTCGTAGGTGGCGCGCACCCGGTGCAGCGTCGCAGCGCATCCTGGACGGCGTCCTCGGTGTCGGTCGTGTCGCGCAGGCGGGCGCGGCAGATGCTGCGCAGCAGCGGCAGGCATTCACGGAGCAGCCGGTCATAGGCGCGCGTATCGCCGTCCTGCGCCGCGGCCATCAAGGCGGACCAGCGCATGTCACGGTCGCTGCGAGACTCCGCGGACTCCGCCGTCATCATCCATCCTGAACCAAGCTTTAGCCCGGTCGCTGACATGAGCTTCTTACCCTGCCTGGAGGGGCTGCGCGAGGGGCGCGCGGCGTTGGTCGAGCATGCGGGCGGAACCCACCAGGATACCCACGCCGGCGAGCCTGCGTTCATGCAGCAATTCCAGGGCGATCCAGGGGAGAACGCGGGCAGGAGAGCGTTGGTCGGGCATTGGTGTGGTCTCCGGCGGCACTGATCTGGATTACGCCGGAGACCCGACCACGGTTACGCGCCGGTTACGGCGTGCGGCGGGAGAGGGAGACCGCATAGGCCTCGGTGCGGATGTTCAGGATCGGGTCCTCGGAGGGCTCGATGCCGGTGGGCAGCAGAGTGGGGTTGAACAGCATCGGCGCGCAGGCGCCGGCGGTTCCGGCGGCCTCGACGCTGGTGATGCGCAGGCGGCCGACCTCGATGGTTTCGCGATCGGCCGGCCAGGCGGTGACGGGGTCGAGCAGGGCATCGCCCTCGCGGGGGAATTGCAGCAGCGCGCGCCATTCGGCCGGGGCCTGCGCGACGCGGGCGCGCAGCTCCGGCTCAAGGAAGTTCGGGCCGAGGGCGGTGCGCTGCTCGGCGGTCAGGCCGACGCGGCCGGCCACCGGCTCGAAGGTCCAGCGGGCATGGCGGCGCTGGCCGGCGGCGTTGATGAAGACGAAGCTGTTGACGCCGAAATAGGGCGCGGTGGCGTAGCTCGCGGGCGGCGCGTTGTCGCGCAGATAGGCGATCTGGGGCATCCAATCCGGGTTGGCGGCATTGGCGGCGGCGATGGCGGCGGCGTTCTGCGTGCGCGTGGTGGGGTCGGGCGCGCGGACGCGGAGGAAGGCGATGAAGCTTTCCGGCGTACGGGCGGAGAAGACCGGCGTGTTGATCATCACGAACTCATGCGCCGTGTTGCCGGGCCCGGTGAGGGACAGCGATATGCCGCGCACCGAGGGCGCGTTGTCGGGCGAGGCGGGGTTGCCGCCGCCATGGGAGAACCGCGCGACGACGCTGGAGCGGGCATTGGCCTGCAAGGTGGCGGCGGTGGTGAAGGGCGTGGCATTGCCATTGGCGATGAATTCGCCAGCGGCGCAGAAGCCGCGCGCGTGGCTGCGGCGGAACCCCGGACGGGCACCGAACACCCCTTCGAGGCTGTTGACCAGTTGTTCCGCCGTGGAGGCGGCCGGCGCTGCTGTCTGCGCCTGGGCGCCGCCCAGCGTGCCCATGAGCGCTGTTGCGATGATGGCCAGGGTTGTGCCGAGCGCGATCCGGCGCGGGGTGTTCGGGTGCATGCTGCGTGACCTCCTGAAGGGCTGATATCCAGGCTTCGCGGGGCGCAGCACTGTGGTTACGCTCGGGCCAGGGTGACAGATGAGGGATAGGGCGATGACAGAGACCGAGATAGCGGCCTTGGCCAAGGCGCGCGGCCTGGCGGTGGCCTGGCGCGACCACCCGGCCGATGTGCGCGAGGCGATCGAAGGCGCCGCCCGCCTCGCGACGGCCTTCACGCGCTGCGCCGATGCCGCGGCGGAACCGATCCCGCCCTACGCGGTGGGCCGGTCATGAACTCGCCGCTGGGCCTCGCGGACGCCGCCCGCGCCATTGCGGCGAAGCAACTGTCTCCGGTGGAGCTGCTCGCCGATTGCAAGGCGCGCAGCGACGCGTTGCAGCCGACGCTCAACGCCATCCTGCTGCCGCTGTGGGACAAGGCCGCGGTGGCCGCGAAGGCGGCGGAAGGCGAGATCGCGGCGGGTGGTCCGCGGACGCCATTGCATGGGGTGCCGGTGGGGCTGAAGGACATCATCGACCTCGAAGGGGAGGTGACGACGTGCCATTCCAAAATCCTGCTGGAGAACCGGCGCGGTAGGGACGCTGATGTGGTGGCGCGGCTGCGGCGCGCGGGGGCGATTTTTCCGGCCAAGCTCGCGACGCATGAATTCGCTATTGGCGGGCCGGCTTTCGACCTGCCGTTCCCGCCCGCGCGGAACCCGTGGAACCCGGCGCATCATCCCGGTGGGTCGTCCTCGGGTTCGGGTTCGGCGGTGGCTTCGGGGATGCTGCCGGTGGCGTTGGGGACGGATACGGGTGGTTCGGTGCGGCACCCGGCGAGCCATTGCGGGATTGTGGGCCTGAAGCCGACCTATGGCTTGGTCTCGCGCCGGGGGGTGTTCCCGCTGGCCTTCACGCTGGATCATGTGGGCCCGATGACGCGGAGCGTGGAGGATTGCGCGCTGCTGCTGAGTGCCATCGCGGGTCATGATCCGGGTGATCCCGGCAGTGCGGCGCATGGCGCGGAGGATTTTTCCCGGCTTTTGGGCTCGGGCTTGAAGGGCCTGCGCGTGGGCTTCGTGCGGCACTTCTTCGAGCAGGACCAGCCGGCCGAGGCGGAGATGGCGGCGGCCATCCACGCTGCCGCGCGCGTGCTGGCGGCCGAGGGTGCGTTGGTGCGCGATGTGGTGCTGCCGCCCTTGGGCGAGTTCGCCGGCGTCAACCGCACCATCCTGCTGAGCGAGGCGGGTGCGATCCATGAGCCGTGGCTGCGCGAGCGGCCGGGCGATTATGCGCATGTCACGCGCCGCCGCCTGTTGCCGGGCGCCTTCGTCAGCGGTCCCGACTATGTGCAGGCGCAGCGCCGCCGGCGGGAGTTGATTGCCGCCGTGGAGGCTGCGTTTACGGAATGCGATGTGTTGTTGACGGCAAGTTCGATGGAGGCGGCCTGCCGCATCGACGATCATGAGGCGGTGGAGCGCACCTATCCGCGCCAGGCGCGGACGCCGTTCAACGTGACCGGCCATCCGGCGGTGGCCTTGCCGGCGGGCTTGTCCTCGGCGGGCATGCCGCTGTCGATCCAGTTGATTGGCCGCTATTTCGGCGATGCCGCTTTGCTGGGTGCCGCCGCCGGCTGGGAGCGTGCTCACCCCTGGCAGAAAGTGGCGTAAAGAGGCGCCTTCTTTGGGTTGAGTACCAAGTGGCAAAAATAAAAGAAGAGGGTCCGGGAGAATTCCTTCTCCCGGCCTTGCTCCCCGTATCAGATTCGCTGCCGGCGCTTTTGACTGCGCTGTCCGCGGGCTCGAACGCCGTGCTGATCGCCCCTCCCGGCGCCGGCAAGACAACTCTGGTGCCTCTCGTCTTGCGGGGTGAGCCATGGATGGATGGCGCGAAGCTGCTGCTGCTGGAGCCGCGCCGCGTCGCCGCGCGTGCCGCAGCGCGCCGCATGGCGGAGACCCTGGGCGAGGCTGTGGGTGGGGTGGTGGGCCTGTCCACGCGCCTGGACCGCCAGGTCTCGGCGGCGACGCGGATCGAGGTGGTGACAGAGGGCCTGCTGGTCCGTCGCTTGCAATCCGACCCGGGATTGGAGGGCGTGGCGTGTGTGATTTTCGACGAGGCGCATGAGCGGAACCTGGACACGGATCTCGCGCTCGCCCTGTGCCTGGATATCCAGCGTGGCTTGCGGCCGGAGCTGCGATTGCTGGTGATGTCGGCGACGATCGATGGGGCGGCGTTCGCGGGGTTGTTGGGGGGCGCGCCGGTCATTGAGAGCCTGGGCCGCGCGCATCCGGTGCGCCTGGTGCATCGGGCGCGGGAGCTGGCCGAGGCGCGGGATTTGCCCGAGGCGATGGCGGGGACCATCCGCGAGGCGATGCGGGATCATCCCGGCGATGTGCTCGCGTTTCTGCCGGGCTGGGGAGAGATTCGGCGGACGGCGGAGCGCTTGGCGGGGCTGGATGCGGATGTGCTGCCCTTGCACGGCGAATTGCCGCCCGCCGAGCAGGACCGCGCCTTGGCGCAGGGCGCGCGGCGGCGGGTGGTGCTGGCGACCTCGATCGCGGAGACCTCGCTGACGGTCCCCGGTGTGCGGATCGTGGTGGATGGCGGGTTCAGGCGGGCGCCGCGGCTGGACCCGGCGACGGGGCTGTCGCGCCTCGCGACGCTGCGGATTTCGCGCGCGGCGGCGGAGCAGCGCGCGGGCCGGGCCGGGCGGGAGGCGCCGGGGGTGGCGTATCGGCTGTGGACGGAGGCGCTGCACCGGGGCTTGCCGGCGGCGGATCGGCCGGAGATTTTGGAGGAGGAGCTGTCGGGGCTTGCGCTGGATTGCGCGGCGTGGGGCGCGCTGCCGGCCTTGCTTGCCTGGCTGGATCCGCCGCCGGCCGGCGCCCTAGCGGCGGCGCGGGCTTTGTTGCGGGATCTGGATGCGCTGGATGGCGAGGACCGGATCACCGAGACGGGCCAGCGGATGGCGCGGCTGGGGACGCATCCGCGGCTTGCGCGGTTGATGCTGGAGGCGCGTGGGCCTGGGGAGGCAGCGTTGGCGGCGGATCTGGCGGCCTTGCTGGAGGAGCGGGACCCGATCCGGGGGCGGGAGGCACCGGCGGATATCGGGCTGCGGCTTGCCCTGTTGCAGGGCGGCGATGATCCGGCGGTGGACCGCGCCACGCTGGCGCGGATCCGGCGGGCGAGCGGGCTGCACCGGCGGCGGCTGGGGGTCTCGGCCGGTGCGCGGGCGGAGGGCGATCCGGCCGCGCTGCTGGCAGCGGGGTTCCCGGACCGCATCGCGGCCCGGCGCGGGACCATGGAGGGCGCGTTTCGCCTGGCGGGCTTCACGAATTCCGGCTCCGCCGGAGGGGGCCAGGGGGCGCGGCTGGCGGCGACAGACCCGCTGCGCCGCGCGCCACTGCTGGCCGTGGCCGATCTGGAATTGCAGGGCACGGAGGCGCGCATCCGCATGGCCGCACCACTGGACCGCGCTTTGCTGGAAGCGCGGTTTCCGGGGCGGCTGCGGCGGGAGGAGGGCGCGGCGTTCGATGCCCGCGCGGGGGCGGTGCTGGCCCGCCGCCGGCTGATGTTCGGCCCGCTGGTGCTGGAGGAGGCGCCGCTGACCAGTGTCGATCCCTCGCTGATGGCCGAGGCGTTGGCGCGTGCCGCCGCGGAGCGGTCGTTGCGCGACCTGCGCTGGAGCGATGCGGCGCGGCAATTCCAGGCGCGCATCGGCTGGATGCGCCGGGCGGTGGGAGAAGATTGGCCGGATGTGAGCGACACCGCGCTGGCCGCGGATACAGTCTGGCTGGCGCCCTGGTGCGCCGGGCGGACGAAGCTCGCGGAGCTTGCCGGGATCGACCTGCATGAGGTGCTGGCCGCGCGGCTGGACCATGCCCAGCGCCGGGCGCTGGATGCCGCGCTGCCGGCGCGGGTGGCGCTGCCCGGAGGGCGTTCCGCGGCCATCGACTACGCGCGCGACGTCCCCACGCTGGAGGCCCGCGCGCAGCATCTGTTCGGCCTGGCGGGGCTGCCGGGCCTGGCCGGGGGCAAGGTGGGCCTGCAGGTCTCGCTGCTGTCGCCGGCGGGGCGGCCGATCGCGGTCACCGGCGACCTCGGGGCCTTCTGGAAGGCCGGCTGGCTGGAGGTGCGCAAGGAGATGCGCGGCCGCTATCCGCGCCACCCCTGGCCGGAAGACCCGACCCAGCCTGGATGAATCCGGAAACGGTTCGAAACGTGCGG
>JBKJNV010000366.1:0-10065 GCA_046593435.1 Roseomonas sp. | reverse complement strand
CCTTCAGGTCCAGGCGCGCTTGACCAGCGCATCCCGGTTGGTGTCCGCGTTCTGGGTGTCGTTGCTGGCCACCGGCGCATGGCCGGCCGAGGGCAGGTCGTTCTGCACCGCGACCAGTGCGCGGCGATATTCCGCTGCGAATTCGGCCGGCGTCATCGTCGCGTGTTTCGCGGCCAGGCCGTCCAGCACGGCCCAGAAGCGCAACGCCGCCTTGATGTCGCGCTGCGCCGCCCCGGGCGTGGCGTTGTAGTAGTAATCCGTGTCGATCTGGTTCGCGCGGATGTAGTTCTTGAAGGCGGTGATCGGGACCGACCCCGGATACTGCATCGAGCCATACCAGAACAGGTCCAGCCCGCCAGGGATGCCGTCCGAAAAGGCGTCGATATACTGGTCCCAGGTGCCGTTGAAATTGCTCACGAACAGCATGTAGTCGTGCTTGAGCTGCGGCCTGCCCTGGCCCAGATCCGGCCACTGGTTGCGCCGTATCATCACCCAGCGCGCGAAGTGGATGATCGACAGGCCGAGCAGCCCGGCCAGCTGCTGCGGCTGGCAGCGCGCCACCATGAACAGCAGCGTGTTCACCCAGGTCTTCCACACCGGCATCGGCGTGACGACATTCATGCCATAGGCCTTGCCGGCGACGTTGGACATGAAGCCCCCTTCCGCGAAGGCCCGGGCAGCATCCGGGCGCATGGTGCAATGCCAGTCCGGGGGCCGCGCGGTGGTCGGGCGCGGCCGCGTATCTCAACAGCCAGTGGTTGAGCCTAGACAGCTTCGCTGGCGAAAAGAAACGCTCCGTTCCGGCACAAGCGTTAAATTTGCGCTTCGCCCGCGCGTGCGTTCGCGCAAACCGCGGCGCATGAATCTGGTTGACCGTGGGGGTTCTAGGAATATAGTCTGGGCGCGGAATAGGCCTGAGGGGTCGGGAAAAGCAATACGCCCCCGCAAGCCGCCAGGTTCGAACCGTCGCGTTCCACACCGGGGCGGCTGAACCGGGCGCCACGGATGAATCCCCCGGCTGGCACCAGGGCCGAAAAGCAGAAAATCCGAATTCCTTACCGCCGTGCCATGGTTATCAAAGGCTTAGCCCGGCCGCGAAAGTAAGGAATTCTTACTTTCCGAATTTCAGAAGCGCAGCGACTGCGCCCGCATCACCAACGGCAAGCCACGCACCGTCGCCAGCACCCCGTCGGGCAGCGGCGCATCGAGCGAAACCAGGCAGATCGCGTCGCCGCCCTCGGCCGCGCGACCGAGGTGGAAGGTGGCAATGTTCACCCCCGCATCCGCCAGCGCCATGCCGAAGCGGCCGATGAAGCCCGGCTTGTCGTGGTTCGTGACATAGAGCATGTGCGGCGCGAAATCGGCCTCGACCGGAATGCCCTTGATGGCAACCAGCCGCGGCTTGTCGGCCGCGACCAAGGTGCCTTCCACGCTGCGCGCCTGCGCGTCCGTCACCACGGTGAGGCGCACCAGCGTGTGGTATTCGCCGCTCCGCTCATGGATGGTCTCGGCCACGTCGATGCCGCGTTCGCGCGCAACCACGGGGGCGTTGACCATGTTCACCGCGCCCATCAGCGGCGTCAGCACGCCGGCCAGTGCGGCCGCTGTCAGCGGCTTGCGGTTCAGCTCCGCAGCATGGCCCTCATACTCGATGCGGATGGCGCGGATCGCGTCATCGCCAGCGGCGGTGAGCTGCCCGGCCAGCGCGCCCAGATGGCGCGCAAGCTCCATGTAGGGCTTCAGCCGTGGGGCTTCCTCGGCACTCACGGAAGGCATGTTGATGGCGTTCGAGACGGCACCGCTGAGCAGGAAATCCGCCATCTGGTCGGCGACCTGCAGCGCCACATTCTCCTGCGCCTCCGCGGTCGCCGCACCCAGATGCGGCGTGCAAACCACATTCTCCAGCGCGAATAGCGGGCTCGCCGTGGCCGGCTCCTCCTCGAACACATCGAGCGCGGCGCCGGCGATGTGGCCCGAGACCAGCGCATCATATAGCGCGGCCTCATCCACCAGCCCGCCGCGGGCGCAATTGATGATGCGCGCGCCGCGCCGCAGTTTTGCGATGCTCTCGCGGTTGAGAATATTGCGCGTCTGCTCGATCAACGGCGTGTGCAGCGTGACGAAATCGGCGCGCGCCAGAAGCTCACCCAGCTCCACCTTCTCCACGCCCAATTCCAGTGCGCGCTTCTCCGACAGGAAGGGGTCGAAGGCCACGACCTTCATTTTCAACCCGACTGCGCGATCCGCGACGATGGACCCGATATTGCCGCACCCGATCAGCCCCAGCGTCTTAGCGAACAGCTCCACGCCCATGAAGCGGTTCTTCTCCCACTTCCCCGCGCGCGTGCTGGCACTTGCCTCGGGCATCTGCCGGGCGAGCGCGAACATCATCGCGATGGCATGCTCGGCGGTGGTGATGGCGTTGCCATGGGGCGTGTTCATCACCACCACGCCGCGCGCGGTGGCGGAGGTGACATCGACATTGTCGACGCCGATGCCCGCGCGCCCCACCACACGCAGCCGCGGTGCGACGTCCAGCACCTCGCGCGTCACCTTGGTCGCGCTGCGGATCGCGAGCCCGTCATACCCGCCGATGATGGCGCGCAGCTCCGCCGGCGCGAGGCCCGGCTTGAAGTCCACCGCGATGCCGCGGCGTTCAAAAATCGCGATGGCGGCGGGCGAGAGCTTGTCGGAAATAAGGACCTTGATCATCGCTCAGCGCCCCTGTGCCACTTGCGCGAAGGCCCAGTCGAGCCAGGGCAGCAGCGCCTTGATATCGCCGGTCTCCACCGTCGCACCACCCCAGATGCGCAGGCCCGGCGGCGCGTCGCGATAGGCCGCCGCGTCGAGCGCGACACCTTCCTTTTCCAATAGCCCCGCGAGCTTCTTCGCCACCGCCGCCTGCGCCTCACCATCCAGCGCCACGAACCACGGCGCCTTGATCGACAGGCAGATGGAGGTGCAGGACCGCGTCGCCGCATCCTCCGCGAGGAAGCTTGCCCAGTCGCTGCCCTCGACCCAATGCGCGACGGCCGCGAGGTTGGCTTCCGACCGCGCGATCAGCCCCTCCAGTCCGCCCACGCCTTCTGCCCAGCGCAGCCCGTCAATCGCGTCCTCGACGCACAGCATCGACGGCGTGTTGATCGTCTCGCCCTTGAAGATCCCTTCGATCAGCTTGCCGGATTTTGTCAGCCGAAAAATCTTCGGCAGCGGCCAGGCCGGCTTGTGGCTCTCAAGCCGCGCAACGGCGCGCGGCGAGAGCGCGAGCATCCCATGCGCGGCTTCGCCGCCGAGCACTTTCTGCCAGGACCAGGTGACGATATCGAGCCGGTCGAACGGCAGCGCCATCGCAAACGCCGCCGAGGTCGCGTCGCAGATCGCAAGGCCCTTCCGGTCATACGGAATCCAGTTCGCATCGGGTACGCGCACACCGCTGGTCGTGCCGTTCCAGACGAACACCACGTCGCGCTCCCAATCCACCGCGCCGAGATCCGGCAGCTGGCCATAGGGCGCGTCGAGGATGCGCAGGTCGTCCAGCTTCAGCTGCTTGCCGACATCCTCCGCCCACTCTTTCGAAAAGCTCTCCCACACCAGCACATCGACGCCGCGGGCGCCGAGCACCGACCACAGCGCCATCTCCACCGCGCCTGTGTCCGACGCCGGCACGATGCCAAGCTTCCAATCCGCCGGCAGGCCGAGAATGGCCTTCGAGCGGTCGATCACCTCGGCCAACCGCGCCTTTGGCCCGCCCGCGCGATGACTGCGTCCGAGCAGCGCGCCATCGAGCGCGGCCAGCGACCAGCCAGGTCGCTTGGCGCAAGGGCCGGAGGAAAATTGGGGGTTGTTCGGACGCAGGTCCGGCTTGGCGGTCATGTGCGGCTCCCTTCCAGAAGCTGAGGGTGGGGCCGGGAATGCGGCGGGCCGGCCGAGCGGTCCATCTCTGCCCCCGGTGCGTTGCCGGACGTGCCGATGCAACCCGCATCGGTGGCGCCCGGCGCCTGCCGGTGACGAAAACAGCCTCGCGGGGCCAACCCGCCGCATTCCCGGACCCACCCAATGCGCCCCGTTGGGGGGGCGTGGCCCACCGCCCTTCTAACGCCGCTCAATCGATCCGGGAAGGATCCACCGTGACGCCATGGCCCAACGGCCCATGCCCGCCACCGATCCCCGGCGCCGCCAGGATCGCCGCCCGCACATAGCGCCGGCCACGCGCGACCGCCTCGACCAGCCCGAGCCCTTGCCCAAGCCCGCACGCGATCGCCGAAGCCAGCGTGCAGCCCGTGCCGTGGGTATGGCGTGTGGCGATCCGCCTGTCCTCGAACCGCGTCACCCCATTCCGCGTCACCAGCAGGTCCACCAGCGCGTCGCCCTCCAGATGCCCGCCCTTCACCAGCACCGCGCCCGCACCCATCGCCAGGATGGCCTGGCCCGCGCGCAGCATTGATGCCTCATCGACCACCGGGAACCCGGCCAGGATCGCGGCCTCGGGCAGGTTCGGCGTCACCAGCGCGGCCGCCGGCACCAGCAGCGCCCGCAGCGCCGCCACCGCCTCATCCAGCAACAAGCGATGCCCACCCTTGGCCACCATCACCGGGTCCGCCACCAGCGGAACCCCCGCGGGCAATTCCCCCACCACAGCGGCGATCGTCGCAGAGTCATGCAACATCCCGGTCTTCACCGCATCGGCGCCGATATCATCCAGCACCGCCCGCATCTGCGCGCGAATGAACCCGATCTCGACCGGTACGACCCTATGCACGCCCAAGGTGTTCTGGGCCGTCAACGCCGTGATCGCGGTCGCCGCATAACCGCCCAGGGCCATCACCGCCTTGATGTCCGCCTGGACCCCGGCACCGCCCCCGGAATCAGACCCGGCACAGATGAGGATGCGCGCTAGCATAGGCCGGGGGCTCCGCCCCCAGACCCCAGCCGGGGATCGCGCCGATCCCCGGGCCCCTGCGTGTGTTGGTGCTGGGATTGGTAAGGGCTGTGCTTGCTCGAATGGGCCGGGTTGGGGAGGGAGCACCATGCGCCCCCTCCCCAACCCGCCTCGCCTCCGGCGAAAACTCCCTTCCCAAGCCCAAGAACCAGCACATGGAGGTCCAGGATCGACACGATCCTGGCGGGTCCAGGGCAGAGCCCTGGCCTTGCTATCACGCCGCCCTCCCTTGTCCGGCCCGGGCGGGTCAGGTTCCGAAAAGGCAGCGTGGGTTTGGCCATGGCGCATGATATCCCCAGACGCTGCCGTATCCCAACAACCCTGCCCTGCGCCGGCTGAGCTGTTCTGGCGCGCCACTCACAAGGTTTCCTGCCCATGATCGCGCTGCCCGAGGCTCAGGTTCCGGCCATCCATCATCGCCGCGTGGGCGATGTTGTCGTCACCGTCGTCAGCGACGGGTTCCTCGATGGCTCCATGGCGGTGATCCAGAACATCGCGCCTGAAGACGCCACGGCGATGCTGCGCGCCGCCTTCCGCCCGGTGCCGCGGCGCACCGCGCTGAACTGCTTCCTGATCCGCGCGCAGGGACGCACCGCGCTGATCGACACAGGCGCGGGGGTGCATTTGCAGGCCTCGGCCGGGCGGTTGATGACGCATCTCGCCGCGGCCGGCGTGACGACCGGCGAGATCGACACGGTGCTGCTGACGCACATGCACCCGGACCACTCCAATGGTCTGGCCGATGCCGATGGCGGAGCGTTCTTCCCCAACGCCGAACTCGCCATGCACCGGGCCGAGCATGCGTATTGGATGAACGAAAACCCGCCCATTACGGCTCAGGGCGTGCCCTACTTCGCCATGGCGCAGCGCCAGGCCGCCCCCTATGCGCAACGCCTGCGCCTGCGCCTGTTCGAGCGCGGCGAGGTCTTCCCTGGCGTGACCGCCGAGCACCTGCCCGGCCATACGCCGGGGCATTGCGGCTACCGCATCGCCTCGGGCGGCGAATCCCTGCTGATCTGGGGCGACATCGTGCACGTCCCGGAAATCCAGGTGCCGCGCCCCGAGGTGACGATGACCTTCGACGTGGACCCTGGCCAGGCGGCCGCGACACGCGCACGGGTCTTCGACATGGTCGCGACCGATGGCCTGTCCTTCGCGGGCATGCACCTGCATTTTCCCGGCGTCGCGAACCTGGCACGGGAGGCCGGCGGCTACCGCCTGTATCCGGAGCCCTGGCGCCAGACACTGTAACGTCTGGCGCAACGGCGCCGCGATGCTGCGAGCAATTCCGCTCGCCGTGGGTGCGCAGGGAGCGGCGTCACTCCGCCTCGGCTGGCTGAGCAGGTGCCTGCCCGGCTTCGCAAGCCCGCCACACGGCGAGCGCCTGCACCGTCTCCGCCACATCATGCACCCGCAGAATGGACGCACCGCGGGCGGCAGCCGCAAGCGCTGCGGCAAGGCTGCCGGCAAGCCGCTCCGACGCCGCCTCCACACCCGACAACGTCCCGATGAAGCGCTTGCGCGAGGCGCCGAACACCACCCGGCAGCCGATCCCCGCGACGATGGGCAGGCGCTCGATCAGGGCAAGGTTGTGCGCCATGGTCTTGCCGAAGCCGATGCCCGGGTCGATCGCGATACGGCCGCGCGGAATACCCAGCGCCTCCAGCGTGGCAACACGGTCGCGCAGGAAGCGCGCGACCTCCAGCACCACATCCTCATAGGCCGCGAGCTCCTGCATCCGGCGCGGATCATCGCCAGGCATGTGCATCAGGATCACCGGCGCCTCGGCCCGCATCAGCACGCGCAGCGCCTCCGGGTCATGGCGCAGCGCGGAGACGTCATTGACCACCTCCGCACCTGCGTCCAGCGCCGCCTCCATCACCGCGGCGCTGCGCGTATCGACCGAGACCGACGCCGCCTTCGCGAGCTCGCGCAGGACCGGGAGGATGCGGGCCAGCTCCTCCGCCTCCGTCACCGGCTCGGCGCCGGGGCGCGTGGATTCGCCGCCGATGTCGAGGAGGTCCGCGCCCGCTTCCAGCATCGCGTGGCCGGCGGCGATGGCGGCGTCGGCGGCCGCGAACCGGCCACCATCGGAGAAGCTGTCAGGGGTGATGTTGAGGATGCCCATCACCAATGGGCGATCGCCGGGCAGGCCCGCGAAGGGAGGGACCCGCAGCGCGAGGGCATCAACCTGGTCGCGCCAGGGCTCCGGCACCTCGGCGAGGGGGCCGATGCCGAGGCTTTCCCCGGCCTCGATGAGGCGGACCAGGGTGAAGGCCGCCGCGCTGCCGGCGAGCGGCAGGGCAAGGCCGAGCTTCACCGCGTGGAAGGCAGCGGGGCCGTGCAGCAGGCCGAGGGGTTCTACCCAGCGGTCGGACATGGCGAAGCTCCAAAAAAGAAAGGCCGGGGAAAGGAATTTCCCCGGACCCCATTCTTTTATTTTTGTGATTGAAGAAAGAGCGAAGCTCAGGTGGCGGGGGCGGCGCCGGGGGTCAGGCCGCCGGGGCGGGGGGCGGCAGGACGACCACTGGTGGGGACGCTGCCGCGGCTCTGGTTGATGGGGTCGTCGGGGCGCACGCGCACCACCGGCTCGCCCTTGATCACCAAGCGGATCTCGTCGCCGGACAGCGTCTCATGCTCCAGCAGGCCCTTGGCCAGCATGTGCAACTGCTCGACATTCTCGGACAGGATCTTGGTGGCGCGGGCGTAGGCGCCGTCGATGATCAGGCGGATTTCCACGTCGATCTGGCGCGCGGTTTCCTCCGACAGGTTCTTCGACTGCGTCACCGAATGACCCAGGAAGACCTCCTGGTCGTTCGAGCCATAGGCGATCATGCCCAGGTTCTCCGACATGCCCCATTCGGTCACCATGCGGCGCGCCTGATCGGTCGCCATCTTGATGTCGCCCGAGGCGCCGTTGCTGACCTTGTCCGACCCGAAGATCACTTCCTCCGCGACGCGGCCGCCCATCGCCATGGCGAGCTCCGCCTTCAGCTTGGACTTGTGCTTCGAATAACGGTCACCGGCCGGCAGGGACATCACCAGGCCCAGGGCGCGGCCACGCGGAATGATCGTCGCCTTGTGCACCGGGTCGCATTCGGCCTCATGCATCGCGACCAAGGCGTGACCGGCCTCGTGATAGGCGGTCATGCGCTTCTCATCCTCGGACATGACCAGGCTGCGGCGCTCCGCACCCATCATCACCTTGTCCTTGGCCTGCTCGAACTCATGCATGCCGACCGTACGCCGGCCGGTGCGCGCGGCGAGCAGCGCTGCCTCGTTCACGAGGTTCGCGAGATCCGCACCCGAGAATCCGGGGGTGCCGCGCGCGATGGTCTTGGGGTCCACGTCGGAGGCCAGTGGCACCTTGCGCATATGCACGCGCAGGATCTTCTCGCGGCCCATCACGTCCGGGTTCGGCACCACCACCTGGCGGTCGAAGCGGCCTGGGCGCAGCAGCGCGGGGTCGAGCACGTCGGGGCGGTTCGTCGCCGCGATGATGATCACACCCTCATTGCTCTCGAAGCCGTCCATCTCGACGAGCATCTGGTTCAGCGTCTGCTCGCGCTCATCATTGCCACCGCCCAGGCCCGCGCCACGATGGCGACCGACCGCGTCGATCTCGTCGATGAAGATGATGCACGGCGCATTCTTCTTGCCCTGTTCGAACATGTCGCGCACGCGCGACGCGCCGACGCCGACGAACATCTCGACGAAGTCCGAACCCGAGATGGTGAAGAAGGGCACGTTCGCCTCGCCGGCGATGGAGCGCGCAAGCAGCGTCTTGCCGGTGCCCGGCGGGCCCACCAGCAGCACGCCCTTGGGGATCTTGCCGCCCAGGCGCTGGAACTTCTGCGGGTCGCGCAGGAACTCGACGATCTCCTCGAGTTCGGCCTTCGCTTCCTCGATGCCCGCCACGTCATCGAACGTGACGCGGCCCTGCTTCTCGGTCAGCAGCTTGGCCTTGGACTTGCCGAAGCCCATCGCGCGGCCGCCGCCGCCCTGCATCTGGCGCATGAAGAAAATCCACACGCCGATCAGCAGCAGCATCGGGAACCAGGAAATCAGGACCTGGAACAGCGGGTTGACCTCGCTCTCCTCGGGGCGCGCCACGACGCGCACGCCCTTCTCTGTCAGGCGCGTGACCAGCGCCGGGTCCTCGGGGGTGTAGGTCGCGAAGGAGCGGCCATCGGAGAGCTGCCCGGTCACGATCCGGCCCTGGATCACGACATCGCGAACATGGCCGGCATTCACCTCGTTCAGGAAATCGGAATAGGCGACCTGCTGCGCGGAGGCGCGCGTGCCACCCGAGGGTTGGAACAGGTTGAACAGCGCCACGAGCAGCAGCGCCACGATCACCCAAAGTGCCAGGTTCCGGCCGAAATTGTTCACGTGGGCAATCCCATCTTCCTACGCCCGAGGGCGTGACCTCCGGCCCCGCCGGGCCGTCTTGCAGACTACATGGGGTTGGATTGCCCGGGCGTGAATGGGCTCCCCCCCGCGCGAGCGGAATTTGCCGGCCACGAGGCCGCCGACACCGCCCAACCGAACGGCGCGCCGCCCAGTGGGGCGAAGGCCAGCGCGAAGGGACGGCACGCGAGGGCACAAGGATAGTCCAGGGCCGGCACCGCCGCCAGCCTTCCCTGTGCATCCCGAATGACCGGGAGAGCGGCACGAAGGCTGGCGGGCAGCGCGGTGCGCAGCGCGACGCCCTCGCGCCCCAGCGCGCCAAGCCAGTGCCCGGCGGCGCCCTCGCCCACAAGGCGGAAGCGGCCATCCCAAATGGCGCCACGCAGCGCCGGGACCGGTGGCGCCATGGCGGCGGGCTCCCGCAGCAGCACCCAGCCGCCGCCCCGCGCCGGGCGCAGCCAGACGCCGGCGAGCGTGCCGCGCCCTTGCGCCAGCAGCGCCGCGACTGCGGCGGCAGGGGGCGCGAAGACGGCCCCGCCCACCAACCGCAGCAGCGTCCCCAACGCCTCGACCGCCACCGCGTCGGTGCCCAGGGCCGCGGGATCGATGCGGGCGAACCCGTCGGGTGAGACCATCGCCGCCACGGCGAGCCGCCTCGCCACCGCCATCTCGTGCAGGGCGCGACGCCGGGCGAAGCGGCTGGCAGCCTCCAGCAG
>JBKJNV010000364.1:0-4453 GCA_046593435.1 Roseomonas sp. | reverse complement strand
CGTCAGGTCGTTCATGTCGCCCAGATGGCCAATGCGGAAGGCGCGGTCGTTCAACTGCCCCAGCCCGCTGCCCAGGCTCATGTTGAATTTTTCCAGGATGGCGGCCCGCAGCGCATTGGCCGAATGGCCCTCGGGCAGGCGCACGCAGGTCAGCACGGGCGAGTAGTGCCGCGCATCCTCCACCTGCACCTCAAGGCCCCAGTGCCGCACGGCGCGGCGCGCAGCCTCCGCGTGGCGTTCGTGGCGGGCGAAGACGTTCTCCAGCCCCTCCTCGAAGAGCATGTCGCAGGCGGTGTCCAAGCCGTAGAGCAGGTTGGTGGCCGGCGTGTAGGGGAAGTAGCCGGTCGCGTTGGATGCGATCATCGGCCCCCAATCCCAGTAGCTGCGCGGCAGTTTTGCGGTCTTGCTGGCCTCCAGCGCCTTCTTCGACAGCGCGTTGAAGGACAGGCCGGGGGGCAGCATCAGCCCCTTCTGGGAGCCGGAGACGGTCACATCCACGCCCCAGGCATCATGGCAGTATTCGGCCGAGGCAAGCCCGCTGATGGTATCGACCAGCAGCAGCGCCGGGTGCCCGGCAGCGTCGATCGCGGCGCGGACCTCCGCGATCTTCGACGTCGCGCCGGTGGACGTCTCGTTGTGGACCACGGCCACGGCCTTGATCGCGTGGCCCTTGTCGGCGGTCAGGCGCTCGGCGATCTGCGCCACATCGGCCCCACGCCGCCAATCCGTCTTCACCAGGTCGGTGACGATGCCGAGCTTGCCCGCCATCTCCTGCCACAAATGCGCGAACCAGCCGGTTTCGCACATCAACACCCGGTCACCGGGCGAGAGCGTATTGGCAAGTGCGGCTTCCCACGCACCGGTGCCCGAGGCGGGAAAGATCACCACGGGCTGCGTGGTCTGGAAGATGCGCTGCACCTTCCCCAGCACCTGCTTGCCCAGCAGGCCGAAATCCGGACCACGATGGTCCATCGTGGCGTTGTCGATGGCGCGCAGGATGCGGTCCGGCACGGTGGAGGGCCCCGGGATCTGGAGGAAGTGGCGCCCCGACTGACGCTTCGATTCGAAATAGGGCATGGGATCCTCCGCTTTGAGCCCCTCTGTCTAACCGCCTCCCCGCAGCTACGCCAATGCGGTATGCACGACGCATGACCGTCATGCGCATCGGCGACAGCCGCCTTGCCAACCGCCTTCGTACCGAGACCCAGGGCGAGGTGCTGTTCTCCGCTGCCGATCGCGGCCGCTACGCCACCGATGCGAGCATCTACCAGATCGAGCCGCTGGGCGTGCTGGTGCCCCGCACCACCGCCGATGTCGAAGCCGCCATGGCCATCTGCCGCGAGGAGGGGATCCCCCTGCTGCCGCGCGGGGGCGGCACCTCCCAATGCGGGCAGACGGTCAACCAGGCGCTGGTCATCGATTGCACCAAGCACCTCCGCCGCGTGCTCTCGGCCGATGCCGAGACAGCGCGCGTCGAGCCCGGCATCACCCTGGGCGCCCTGAACGAGGCCCTGAAGCCGCAGGGGGTGTTCTTCCCCGTGGACCCCTCCACCTGGCAGCGCTGCACCATCGGCGGCATGGCGGCGAATAATTCCTGCGGCAGCAAATCCATCCGCTACGGGCTGATGGCGGATAATGTGCGCGCCATCGACGCCATCCTTGCCGATGGCTCCCGCTTCGATTTCGCCGACCTGCCGGACAACCTCGGTGAGACCATCCCCGCCCCCATCGCCGACCTCGTGAATCGCCTCCGCGCGCTCGGCGCGCGTGAGGCCGAGGAGATTGCCGCGCGCTTCCCGCACCAACTGCGCCGCGTCGGCGGCTACAACCTCGATGCGCTCACACCCGCCGCGCGCGCGGCCGGGCGCGGCGGCCTCGCTCGGTTGCTCGTCGGCAGCGAGGGCACGCTCGCCTTCTCCGCAACACTCGATCTCAAGCTCTGGCCGATCAAGCCGCGCAAGGTGCTGGGCATCTGCCAGTTCCCCACCTTCCGCGCCGCGATGGAGGCCTCCCGCCACCTGGTCGCGCTGCACCCGGAGGCGGTCGAGTTGGTGGACCGCACCATGATCGACCTCGGCCGCTCCATCCCGATCTACCGCCACACCATCGACGCCATGCTGATCGGCGAACCCGACAGCATCCTCATCGTGGAATTCCACGGCGAGGCGGATGGCCCGCTGCTGCAATCGCTGGAGCGGCTCAACGAAGCGATGGCCGATCTGGGCTACCCGGGCGCGGTGGTGCGCGCGACCGAAGCGCCCTTCCAGGCCGCCATCGCGGAGGTGCGCGAGGCCGGGCTGAACATCATGATGTCCATGAAGGGCGACGGGAAACCGGTCTCCTTCATCGAAGATTGCGCCGTCGGCCTGGATGACCTCGCGGACTACACCGAACGCCTCAACGACGTTTTCGCCAAGCACGGCACCAAGGGCACCTGGTACGCCCACGCCTCCGTCGGATGCCTCCATGTCCGCCCCGTGCTGAACATGAAATCCGGCGAGGATGTGGGAAAAATGCGCGCCATCGCGGAGGAATGCTTCGCACTGGTCCGCGAATACAAGGGCAGCCATTCCGGCGAACATGGCGACGGCATCGTGCGGTCCGAATTCAACGAGCCGATGTTCGGCCCGCGCATTGCCCGCGCCTTCGAACAGGTGAAGGACGCCTTCGACCCCACCGCCATGCTCAACCCCGGCCGCATCACCCGCGCGCCCAAAATGGATGACCGCTCCCTGTTCCGCTACGCGCCGAGCTACGCGCCGCTGCCGATCACGCCCGCGCTCGACTGGAGCGAGCATCCCGGCGCGCTGCTTGGCGCGGTGGAGATGTGCAACAACAACGGCACCTGCCGGAAATTCGATGCGGGGACCATGTGCCCCTCCTGGCGCGCGACGCGCGACGAGGCGCATCTGACGCGCGGCCGCGCCAATACGCTCCGCCTCGCGCTCACCGGCCAGCTCGAAGGCGGCCTGGCGTCCGATGCGGTGCAGGAGGCGCTGTCGCTGTGCGTCTCGTGCAAGGGCTGCCGGCGCGAATGCCCGACGGGCGTGGACATGGCACGCATGAAGATCGAGGCGCTTGCCGCCCGGCGAGCGACCCATGGGCTGCCGCTGAAGGACCGCGTGATCGCGTCCATGGCGCATTGGGCGCCCTTCGCGGCCATCATCCCGCCTCTGGCGAATGCGCGCGAGTGGGTGCCTGGCGCCCGCTGGCTCGCCGAGAAGCTGCTCGGTTTCGCACAATCGCGCCCTCTGCCCCGCTTCGCCTGGCGCGCCTTCCACGATGCCGAACTGCCCGAACCATCTGGCGCGCTGCGCGAGGTCATACTGCTGCCCGACCTGTTCAACCGCTATTTCGAGCCGGAAAATCTGCGCGCCGCCATCCGCGTGCTCACCGCCGCCGGCCACCGTGTCACCCTCGCGCGGCCACCGCGCGGCGCGCGTCCGCTCGATGACGGGCGCACCCTGCTCGCCGCCGGTCTGGTCGAGAAGGCGCGCGCCGAGGCAGCCCGCACCCTCGCGGCACTCAGCCCCTTTCCCGACACCCCGGTCATCGGCATCGAGCCCTCCGCGCTGCTGACCCTGCGCGACGAATTCCAGGCGCTGCTGCCGGGCGAGGCCAGCGCGGCGCTGGCTGCCCGCGCGCACCTGCTTTCGGAGTTCCTGATCGCGACCAAGGCGAGGCTGCCGTTCAAGCGGATCGAGGCGACCGCGCATGTCCATGGCCATTGCCACCAGAAGGCTTTCGGCGCCTTCCCGGCCGCCATCGCGCTGCTGTCGGCCATCCCCGGCCTGAAGGTGCTGCCCATCACGTCGAGCTGCTGCGGCATGGCCGGCAGCTTCGGCTATGAGGCGAAGAACCTCGCCACATCGAAGGCGATGGCCGAACTCGCCTTGCTGCCGGCGCTGCGCCGCGCCGACCCAGCCGACATCGTTATCGCAGACGGCACCTCCTGCCGCCACCAGATCGGCGACCTCGCGGGGCGCGAAGCGCTGCACGCGGTGCGGCTGCTCGACAGGGCACTGGCATGAGTGCCGCCCCCATCGACGCGGTCCTCGCGCATTGGTTCGCGGATGGACGCAACACGCCGCGGAAGGCCTGGTTCCTGCGCGACGAGGCCTTCGACGCCGGCATTCGTGGGCAGTTCGGCGCCCTGCTCCTCCCGGCGCGGCAAGGCGCGCTGGATGCCTGGGCGGAGACGCCCTCGGGTGCGCTTGCCTTGCTGCTGGTGCTCGACCAATTTCCCCGCAACCTGCACCGCGGAATGGCGGAGGCATTCGCCAGTGATGCCCATGCCCGCGCCATCGCCCGGCAGGCGGTGCTGGTGCGCCGGTACGACCGCGACCTCACGCCTACCGAGCCCGTCTTCCTCTACTTGCCCTTCGAGCATTCGGAAGCGCCGGCGGATCAGGACCTTTCCGTCATCCTGTTCGAGGGCCTGCGCGACAGCGCC
>JBKJNV010000352.1:0-5096 GCA_046593435.1 Roseomonas sp. | reverse complement strand
AGCGAGGCCCGCGGGATGCAGCGCGGCCTGGGCTTCGCCTGCCACCTGCATGCCACGGGGGGCTGGGGTGACGAGACCTCGCTGCTGCGCATCGGCGCGGATGGCGTGGTCGAGGCGGTGACCGGCACACAGAGCCAGGGCCAGGGCCACGCGACGGCCTATGCGCAGATCGTGGCCGCGACACTCGGCATCGCGCCGGATCGCGTGCGGCTGGTGCAGGGCGACACGGCGCGCGCGCCGCGCGGCGGTGGGACGGGCGGGTCGTCCTCGACCATCATCTCTGGCGCGACGCTCAAGCGCGCAGCGGATGCGGCGGTCGCGGCCGGAATGGACGCCGCTGCGGAGCGGCTGGAAGTGGCCACCGCTGACCTCGCCTATCGCGAGGGCCGCTACGAGGTTGCGGGCACTGACCGGTTCATCGGCCTGTTTGAACTGGCCGCGGCGGTGGGCGGCCTTGAAGGCCGCGCCGATTTCGACACCACGGTCGAATCCTGGCCCGCCGGCATCGCCATTGCCGAGGTTGAGATCGACCCAGAGACGGGCGTGGTGCGGCTGGACCGCTTCTCCTCCTCCGTCGATGCGGGCGTGGTGGTGAACCCCATGCTGCTCGCGGGTCAGTTGCATGGCGGGTTCTGCGCCGGCGCGGGCCAGGCGTTGCTGGAGGAGGCGTGCTTCGACGCCGATGGCCAGGCGCTGAGTGCCACGCTCATGGATTACGCGATGCCGCGCGCCGATGACGTGCCGGATTTCGCGCATGTGTTGTCCGGCGTCCCGACGCCGAACAACCCGCTCGGCATCAAGGGCGTGGGCGAGTTGCCTACCAATGGCGCCCCCGCCGCGATCGGCAACGCCGTGACGGATGCGCTGGGTGTGTCGGTGCCGATGCCCATGACGCCCGGACGGGTCTGGCAAGCGGTGCAGGTTTTTTCAGTCGGTTCCAAGTAGCAAAAACAAAAGAAGGGGGTTCGGGGGAATTCATTCCCCCGATCTTTCGAACCATGAAGCAAATGCACCTCGGCGCCTTCATGCGCCCCGTTTCCATTCACACCGGCGCCTGGCGCTACCCCGGCGCCTGGCCGGACGCGAATTTCGACTTCCCGAAACTCAAACGCCTGATCCAGACGCTGGAGCGCGGCAAGTTCGACGCCTTCTTCATGGCCGACCATCTCGCCTTCCTGAACATGCCGGTCGATGCGCTCAAGCGCAGCCACACCGTCACCTCGTTCGATCCGCTGACGCTGCTGCCCGCGCTCGCCGCCGTGACCGAGCGCATCGGCCTGATCGCGACCGCGTCGACCACCTATAACGAGCCCTATCATGTGGCGCGGAAATTTGCCTCACTCGACCACATCAGCGGCGGCCGCGCGGGGTGGAACCTCGTCACCACCGCCAACCCCGATGCGGCGGCGAATTTCGGGCATGATGCGCACATGGCGCATAGCGAACGCTACAAGCGGGCGCGCGAATTCTTCGATGTCGTGACGGGGCTTTGGGATGGCTGGGCGGATGACGCGCTGGTACGCGACGTGGACGGGGGCATCTTCTTCAACCCTGACCGTGTGCGCGCGCTGAACCATGAGGGGCCGGAGCTGAAGGTGCGCGGCCCGCTGAACATTGCGCGCCCGGTGCAGGGCTGGCCGGTGATCGTGCAGGCGGGGCAATCCGAAGCGGGGCGCCAGATCGCGGCCGAGACGGCGGAGGCGGTGTTCTGCGCGCCAACCTCACTCGATGACGGGCAGCGCTTCTACGCCGATGTGAGATCCCGCACGAAGGCGCACGGCCGCGACCCCGAGCACATCAAGATCCTGCCCGGATGCTTCGTGGTGATCGGCGAGACGGTCGCGGATGCGCGCGCGAAACGCGCCCACCTCGACAGCCTCGTGCATTACGACAGCGCGATCGGGTCGCTCTCCATCGCGCTCGGCGTCGATGCGCGCGCCTTTGACCCCGACGCGCCGCTGCCGCCGATCCCGGAGACGGAGCAGAGCAAAAGCGGGCGCGAACGGGCGCTGCGCCTCGCCGAGCGTGATGGGCTGACGGTGCGCCAGCTCGCACAGCGCCTGGGCGGCTATGGTGGGCTGTCGATGGTCGGCACGGCGGCGACGATCGCCGATGAGATGGAGGCCTGGATCGACGGGCAGGGCAGCGACGGCTTCAACATCATGTTCCCCTGGCTGCCCGGGGGCTTGGATGATTTCGTGGACCAGGTGGTGCCGGAATTGCAGCGGCGCGGCCGTTTCCGCCGCGATTACGCCGGCACCACGCTGCGCGAGCATCTTGGCCTGCCGCGCCCGCCGAACCGCTTCTTCGACTGACGCTCAGCCCCCCGGTGCGCCGGTCTCACGCAGCTGCCGCCGCAGCGCGTAGATCTGGTCGAGCAGACCGAGCACCACCGGCAGTGCTTCCTCGTTCACGTCCAGCGTATCGCGCAGATCGAGGATCAGGCGCACGCGCTCGATGTCGATCTCGGCGAAGACCTCGCCCTGCTCGGGGCGGATGAGGCCTTCGGCCACCCAGCGGCGCACATCATCGGGCGAAAGGGCGGTGAAGCGGGCGCAGAGCAGGTCGATGGTGATCATGCCTCCCAATCCCCCCCTTCGCGCGGCACCGCGGCGCCGGCCGCGGGATGGTCGGCAAGAAAGGTCGCAAGCTCCGCATCGGGCGTGCCCAGCACGACGCGGAGCGTCAGCAGCAGGTCGCCGGCCGGGCGGTCGCCATGCGCCGGCACGCCCTTGCCGCGCAGGCGGATCTGCTGGCCGGTGTCGCTGCCCGCCGGCAGGGTGACGCGGAGCGGACCGGAGGGCGTGGGAATGCGGATCGCCGCCCCCAGCACCGCCTCGCGCAGGTTGACCGGCAGGTCGTAGCGGATGTCCGCGCCATCGCGGCGGAACAGCGGGTGCGGCGCGATGTCGAGCGCGATCAGCGCATCGCCGGCCGGCCCGCCATTGCGCCCGACACCGCCCTGGCCGCGCAGCTTCAGCACCTGGCCCGGCTCCACGCCGGGTGGGATCTTCACGCTCAGCGTGCGGCCGCCGGGCAGGGTCAGCGTCTCGGTGGCGCCAAGGATCGCGGCGGTGAAGGGAATGGTCAGCCGGTAGCTCTGGTCCGCACCCCGGCGCGGCGCGCTGTCGGCGCGACGGCGGGCCTCGAACAGGTCGGCGAAGATGTCGTCGTAGTCGGGGCCGCCATAGCGTTCGCCGGCGCGGGATTCCGCGTATTCGCGGTAGCGGGGCGGTGGCGGCGCGGTCTCCTGGCCCTCGGCGTCGATCTCGCCGGCATCGAAGCGGGCGCGTCGCGCGGGGTCCGACAGCAGCGCATTGGCGGCCGAGATCGCCTTGAACTTCGCCTCGCGCTCCGGCTGGCCGGGGTTCAGGTCCGGGTGATTGGCGCGTGCGAGCTTTTTGTAGGCGCGCTTGATATCCTCGGGCGAGGCATCGCGCGCGACGCCGAGGGTGGCGTAGGGGTCAGCCGCCATTGTGTGGAAATCCGATCATCCGCGCACCCTACACCCGCACGCGCCAGCGCGGGCATTCAACCCTGTGCGCCGCGTCAGGCGGGCGGCGCCACCGATAGACCCTGCACGCCATGCTTCGCGATCAGAGATGCGACCAGGCCCGATGCCTTGGCCTTCTCCACCGAATCGGCGATGAAGGCGGCACCGACGGTGTTGCGCCGCGAGGTGCCGATGGCCTGCTGCACGGTGGTGAAATTGCCATCGAGGATGCGCGCGCCGGGCATGGTGGCGACGTCGCTCAGCAGGCGCGGGCGCAGGCCGGCGAGGACCTCGAACCCTTCCTCGCGGAACTGGGCGAACGCGGCGTCGAGCGTGTCGGTGCGAAACAGCTTTGCGCGGGTGATGTTGCGCTCCAGCCAAAGGTCATAGGCGGCGCGTGCGGTGACCGCGATGCGGTTCCCCGGCTGGTCCACCTGCGCCATCGTCGTGATCGGGGAGCCGGGGGGGACCATGTAGGTCGCCTCGATCTCGGCATAGGCGGCGGAGAAGGCGATCTTTTCGGCGCGCTGCGGCTCGGCGCCGATCAGGCCGATATCCCAGATATTGTCGTCCACCGCATCGGCCAGCGCGCCGGGGCGGGGGAAGGGCACCAGGGCCAGCGGCACGCCCAGGAGGGACGCGATATGCGCCGCCATGTCGGGCGAAACGCCGCGCGGTTCGTCATTGGGTCCGCGGGAGGAGACGAGCAGGAAATTGCTCATGTTGATCCCCGCGCGCAGCGTACCGGTGGGGGCGAGTTCGTGGCGGATTGCTTCGTTCATGCGCCGAACTATGCGCGTTCGAGGCGCTCATGCAAGCCGGTGCCGGCGCCGGTACCGCCTCGAACTTGACACGCGCGCGTCGGCGGGAGGACCATCAATCTCAGCGGTTTCGGGATCAGAGAACGTATGAGCGCAGCCCGTGGAGTGATCGTATCGTCCCTGATCGGGGAAGATCCGGTCTCGCGCGCGCGCCGGGTGGCGCCGCTGATCGAAGCCACGGCGCCGCGCATCGAGAAGGACGGCGCCCTGCCGCCTGAATTGCTCGAGGCGCTGTACGAAAGCCGCATCATCCGCACGCTGCTGCCCAAATCCGTCGGCGGCGACGAGACCAGCCCCGAAACCTATGTGCGCATGATGTCGATCCTGGCGGCCGCCGATGCCTCCACGGCCTGGTGCATCGGCCAGGCCTCGGGCTGCTCGATGTCGGCCGCCTACATGGACCTCGACGCGGCGCGGACCATCTGGGCGCCGCGCGAGGCGTCCTTTGCCTGGGGCGTGATCCTGCCCAACCAGACCGCGCGCGCCACCGAGGGCGGCTACATCGTCAACGGCAGTTGGGGCTTTGCCAGCGGCGGCCGCCACGCCACCTGGATCGGCGGCCACTGCAAGGTCATCGAGGCCGATGGCTCGCCGCGCCTGGACCCCGACGGCACGCCGACCGACCGCACCATGATGTTCCGCCGCGACCAGGTCAGCATGGTGGTGGACTGGAACGTCATGGGCCTGCGCGGCACCGGCAGCGACACCTATTCGGTCAAGGACCTGTTTGTGCCCGCGGCACTCACCGTCCGCCGCGATCGCGACGATGAGCGCCGCCCACA
>JBKJNV010000174.1:0-2718 GCA_046593435.1 Roseomonas sp. | reverse complement strand
ATCGCGCTCTCACCCTCCCAGAAGGGCGGGCCCCAGCGCCGCGCATCGTCGCCGCCGGGCTTCTCGATCTTCATCACGTTCGCGCCAAGATCGCCCAGCACCTGCGCGGCAAAAGGTGCTGCGACGCTGTGACCGAGTTCGCAGACGGTGATTCCCGCAAGCGGCAAAGGGCTCATGCATGGTGCTTCCTGGACGGGCCGCATTGAAGCCCTCGCGCCGCACAGCGTCAACGCGGCGCCGGTTGAGCGCCTGCCAGGGCAGCCATAGCGTCCGCGCCATGCACGGTGGGATCGCCTGGTCGTCAGACCTTTTCGCCACGGCGCGTCGCGGTGACCGATGGCCTCACGTCGCTCACATTCACTGCCCTCGCCGCGCGCGCATGGTCTCGCACACCATCGCGGTTCAGGAGCTTCCTCTAGGCGTCCGGCGCAGCCACGCCATGCCCGCCGCCGCCGGGCGTGGACAGCTGGATGGTCTCCCCCGCCCGCAGCACATATTGCCGCTTCGGGTCCACCTTCTCGCCATTGATGCGCAACGCACCCGTCGCACCCGCGCCACCGCCTTCAATGCCAAAGGCCGGGATCACGGTGCGCTCCGCGAGGAAGGAGACCGCGATCGGCGTGGGGCTGCGCACCTCGATCAGGATGTCCTGCCCCATGCCGCCGCGCCGCGCGCCCGCGCCGCCGCTCTCCTCCCGTAGCTTCTTGTGGTGGAAGCGCAGCGGCGCGATGTGCTCGCTCACCTCGATGCTGGTCGAGGAGACATTGGAGGGCCAGGACAGGCAGGCGATGCCATCGCCCTGATGGTTCGCGCCCATGCCGCCATTGTAGAAGAACATGTTCGCATAAGGCTTCCCGTCCGCCCGCACGCCCGACTGGTTCATCCCCCACATCGGTGATCCGCAGGCCGCCATCACCCGGTCCGGCACCACCTGGCCCAGGCAGCCGAACACCAGCATCGGCAAATAATGCCCGATCAACATGCGTGAACCGCCCGAGGCCGGAAACACCGGGTTCACGATGCATCCCGCCGGCGCGGTGACGGTGATGGCGCGAAACGCGCCCTCATTATTGGGCAGGTTCGGCTCGGTGCAGACCTTCACGCCGTACATGCACATCGCATAAGTGTAGCACATGGCGCAGTTGATCGCCCGGTCCACCTGCGCATCGGTACCGGTGAAGTCCATGCTGATCGCGTCGCCGCGAATGGTCAGCGCCATGCGCAGCGTGATGGGCGTATCGAGCAGCCCATCGGTCTGCAGTGCGCTGTGGTAGGTGCCATCGGGCAGCGCGCCGATCGCGGCACGCATCGCCGTTTCGCAACGGCCCTGGATCTCGCGCGCCAGGTCGGTCAGGTCATGCAGCCCGTGGCCGCGCATCAGGTGCAGCAGCCGCTCCTCCATCACGTCGAGTGCGACGACCTGCGCCCAGAGATCGCCCAGCGTCTGGTCGGGCGTGCGCACATTTTGCCGCAGGATCGCGACCAGCGTCGCATCCGCCTCGCCGCGGCGCATCAGCTTCAGCGGCGGGATCTGCAGCCCCTCCTCGAAGACCTCGCGCGGCTCGGGGCTGCGGATCTTGCCGCCGATATCGGGCGCATGCGCGGTCGATGCGCTGAACGCCACAAGCCGGCCTTCGAGGAAGATGGGCTTGGCCACGGTGATGTCGGGCAGGTGGCCGGTGCCCATCCACAGGTCGTTGGTCACCAGCACATCGCCCGGCTCCAGCGTGTCCTCGGGGAAGTAGCGCAGGAAATGCTTCACCGTCGCCGGCAGCGTCCCGATGAAGGAGGGGATGCTCTCCGTCGCCTGCACCAGGCTCTCGCCGCGGGCATCGGTGACGATGCAGGAGAAGTCGTAGCTCTCGCGCACCAGCGTCGAGAAGCTGGTGCGGACAAGGGCCGCCGCCGCCTCATCCACCAGCGAGATCAGTCGCCGCCACAGCAGTTCGAGTTCGATCGCGTCGAAGGTGCGGCTCATGCTGGGTCGGTCTCCGCGAGGATGGTGCCATCGGGCAGCACGCGCGCCCGCGCGCCGGGGCCGATGATGAAGGTGCTCTCGTTTTCCTCAAACACCGCGGGGCCGTCCACGCGGTCGCCGGGCTCCAGCGCGTAGCGATCATAGACGGCGGCCTCGCTCGCCACGCCGCCGAACACGACGCGGCGATGGCCCTTCAGCGCCGCCCCGCGCGCGTGGCGCGGCAGATCCAGCCGCCCGCCTGCCCCCGGCATCGGCGCCGAAAGCGACAGGCGGAGTGCGACGAACTCGATCGCCGCGCCGGGCGGCGTGCGCGCGAACAGGCGGCGATAGGCGGCCTCGAATTGCGTGCGCAGCGCCTCGGGCGTCAGCTCCGCCGGCAGCGGCACGGTGAGCTCGCTGCCCTGGCCGACATAGCGCATGTCGGCCTGGCGGATCGCGCTCAGCGCGCCCATCTCGGCCCCCGTCGCCGCGAGCACGGCGCGGCCCTCGGCCTCAAGTGCGGCGAGGATGCCCTCGATCTCGCCGGCATCGGCGCTGGCCAGCGGGGCCGCATGATGCGCCACCCGGTCCACCCGCGCGGGCGCCATGAGCATGCCGAAGGTGCTGCCCGCGCCCGCACCGGGCGGGCAGGCCACGCGGCCAATGCCCAAAAGCTGCGCGACCGACCAGGCATGCACCGGCCCCGCGCCGCCGGTGGCGAGCAGCGCATAATCCTGCGGCACGCGCCCGCGCTCAGCGAT
>JBKJNV010000115.1:0-2702 GCA_046593435.1 Roseomonas sp. | reverse complement strand
GACCAGGATGCCGGGCTGCTCGTGGGCTCGGTGCAGGCGCAGCCGGACACCTCCTTCCAGGCGATGGTCGGCTACCAGCGCCGTATCGTGGAGGTGTTGCAGGCGGACCCCGCGGTGGCCGGCGTCACGGCTTCGCTGGGCAGCGGCGGCTTCTTCGGATCATCGGGCAATATCCGGCTGCAGGTCTCGCTCAAACCCGTGGCGGAGCGGTCAGGCGTGACCGGCTTCGACGTGGTGAACCGGTTGCGCGCGCCGCTGGCCACAGTGACCGGTGTGCAGACCTTTCTGCGCGTGCAGCCGGACATCAACCTGGGCGGGCGGCAGACCAATGCCGGCTACCAGTTCGTGCTGCTCACCTCGGACCTCGATGAGTTGCAGCGCTGGTCGGAGGCGCTGGTGCGGCAGTTGCTGACCGTGCCGCAGCTGGCCGATGTCTCCTCGGACCAGCAGCGCACCGGGCTTGTCTCCCGTCTGGTGATCGACCGGGAGGCGGCCGCACGTCTGGGGGTGAGCATCGCCGCGGTGGGCAATGCGCTCAACGATGCCTTCGCGCAGCGCCAGGTCTCCACGATCTATCGCCCGCGCAACCAGTACCGCGTGATCCTGGAGGTCGACCCGCGGCTGACCGAGCAGCCGGAGGACCTGATGCGCATCTTTGTCCCTGGCAGCGCGGGCCTGGTGCCACTGGGTGCGCTGGTGCGGCTGGAGCGCGGCATCGCGCCGCGCTCGGTCACGCACCAGGGCAGCTTCGCGGCATCGACCATCAGCTTCAACCTGCCCGAGGGCGTGAGCCTGGGCGAGGCTTCGGCGGCCATCGAGCGCGCCGCGCTGGCGATCCAGATGCCGGCGACCGTGCGGGGCGAATTCGCCGGCAATGCTGCGGCGTTCCGTGGCTTCCTCTCCGGGCTGCCACTGCTGATCCTGGCAGCCCTGGTGGTGATCTATATCACGCTGGGGATGCTGTATGAGAACCTGCTGCACCCGCTGACCATCCTGTCCACGCTGCCGACCGCGGGGATCGGCGCGCTGCTGGCGCTGCTGGCCACGAACACGCCATTCAGCCTGATCGCCTTCATCGGCATCATCCTGCTCATGGGCATCGTGAAGAAGAACGCGATCATGATGGTGGACTTCGCCATCGTGCACCGGCGCGACCACGCGGGTGATGCGATGGAAGCCATCCTGCTCGCCTGCCGGGAGCGGTTCCGGCCGATCCTGATGACCACGCTGGCGGGCATCTTCGGCGCGGTGCCGCTGGCGCTCGCAACGGGGCCGGGGGCGGAGCTGCGCCAGCCGCTGGGCATCACTATCATCGGAGGGATGCTGCTGGCGCAGGTGATCACGCTCTACACCACGCCTGCGATCTATCTGAGCCTGGAGCGGCTTTCGGGGCACAACCGGGTGCGGCGTGCGGCGCGCGGCCCTGCCGGCGCCGGGCTGATCGACTGAGCCGCGCCGCGGCGGGTCAGCCGCGCCGCGGCGCACGTTGCAGCCGTTCGGCCATCGGCCGCAATGCCGCCTCGGCGCCGGCGAAGTCGCGGCTGGCGAGTGCGGTGCGCGCCGTGACCAGCGACGCCCGCGCCTGGCTGCCGCGCTGCCCGCCGGCCGGGCGTTCAACTCCGGCTTCTGTGCGGCGCCCGGCGCGCGCGCTGGCGGCGTTCAGCAACAGGGTCTCGGCACGTTCGATCGCCTCGGTCGCCGGCCCGGCCTGGCGGCGGGCGATGGCGGCCCGCGCCGTCTGGACATGGCCCCCGAGTTCAGTGCGCATCTGCTGCATCCGGGCGCGGCGTTCGGGATCCATGCGGCCGCGGCCACGCGGCGCATCCGGCGGCGCCGCCGGCGCTTCGGGCGGGATTGCCTGCGCAACGGCGCCACCCGCCCCGGCTATCCAGGCGGCCGCCATCAGGAGGAGGGATCGGCGGGGATTGGTGACGGGCATGGCGGGGTCTCCGGCAAGGGCAGGTGTGATGAGGGGGGCATCGTGTCACAGGGACATGTCACCAACGAAACCAAGTGCAACGCAGCGCCTGTGCCCCCGGCAAGGAATGCATTGCCGGGGCCAAGGACCGTGGGCCCGATGCGCGCTGCGCCGCGTCCGCCGTGGCGCGCAAGCGGGCGCTGATGGAACGGCGCGTCTTCGGCCACCTCGGCGCGTTCCCCTTTGGCGCATGGCGTGTTAGGTCGCGCTCTTGTCGCCGCCAGAGGATCGCGCCCATGTCAGACCAGCCCAATGGGACCGCCCCGGTCCCCGCCGGACCGCTGGTGCTCAACCTGCAATACACCAAGGACCTGTCCTTCGAGGTGCCCGGGGCGCCTGACATCTTCCTCAATTTGCAGGAGAATCCGCGGCTCGACGTGGCGCTCGACGTCAATGCCCGCAAGCTGCAGGACGAACACCCGGTGTTCGAGGTGGTGTTCCAGGTCCGCGCTGACGCCAAGCTCGCCGATGGCCGCACCGCTTTCATCATCGAGCTGGCCTATTGCGGCATCTTCACCGTGAATGTTGCCGAGGATGTGCTCGAGGCGGTGCTGCTGGTCGAATGCCCGCGGCTGCTGTTCCCCTTCGCACGCAACATCCTGGCCGACGTGACCCGCGATGGCGGCTTCCCGCCGGTGATGCTCACGCCGATCGACTTCGTGGCCCTGTGGCAGAGCCGGCGCGGCCAGGGCGCGGCAATGACGCCGGTGGCCAACGCTTGAAC
>JBKJNV010000071.1:0-2524 GCA_046593435.1 Roseomonas sp. | reverse complement strand
CGGCGCGCTGCTGGAGCGCAAGCCGCGCCAGCTTTCGGGTGGCCAGCGCCAGCGCGTGGCGATGGGGCGCGCCATCGTGCGCGAGCCCAAGCTGTTCCTGTTCGATGAGCCGCTGTCGAACCTCGACGCGAAGCTGCGCGTGCAGATGCGTGCCGAGATCCGGCGGCTGCAGAAGCGGCTCGGCGTCACCTCATTGTTCGTCACGCATGATCAGGTGGAAGCGATGACGCTGGGCGACCGCCTGGTGGTCATGCATGCCGGCCACGCCGCGCAGATCGCCACACCCATGGAGGTGTGGGAGCGCCCTGCGGACACCTATGTGGCGGGCTTCATCGGCAGCCCGTCGATGAATTTCCTGGCCGCGACGCTGGAGGCTGGCGGTGCGGCCGCGCGCCTCACCAATGGGTTGGTGCTGCCCTTCGCCGACGGGCGGCGTGCGGGCGAGGCGGGGCGAAAGCTCACGCTTGGTATCCGGCCGGAACATCTGCGGCCGCAGCCCGGCGGGTTGCGGGTGATGATCGAGCTTGTCGAACCGCTCGGTGCCGAAAGCCTGCTGCATGGCCGCCTGCCTGACGGTGCGGAGATGACGGTGAAGCTTGCCGGCGCGGTGCATGCCGATGGCGAGTTGGAGGTGATGCCGGTGGCCGAGGCGCTGCATGTCTTCGATGGCGAGACCGGCAAGCGCATCGAACCGATGGATCAGTCCACCACGCGGTAGATGCGCCAGCGCCCATCCTGCGCTTCCACAAGGCGGAAGCGCGGATCGGCTGCGAAGGCATCGCGCGACCAGGCGCCGTCGGAGGCCGCGAGCAACACCACGGAGCAGCCGTAGCGCGTTGCCAGCGCCGTGATGTCTTCCGCCGTGCCGGTGCCGTCGAAGACGCGTAGCATCGCCGCCCAGATCGCCACGCGCCGGTCGGACGGCATGGGAACGAAGGCCAGCGCCATTTCCAGCCCACCGAAGCAGGAGCGCCGGTCGGAAACCAGCGCCCAGGAGATGTTCACCTCCCATGGCGTGACCCGGCGCATCAGGCGCGGGTTGTTGATCACGCGCTCATCCGGCCTCGCATGGCGCCGCACCGCCGCCCACATCGCCGGGGCTTGTGCGAATTCGCGCGACTGCGCGGAGGGCACGCCACGGATGTTGCGCTCCATCAGGTCGATGCCGTCCGGTGCGGCGGCGAGTATCGCCAGCGCCAGAACGCCCCCTGCAAGCCATCGGCGGGAACGCCAGGCTTCGGCGGCGGCAGCGCCTGCGGTGATGGTCAGCACCAGCAACCCAGGCACTACCGCGCGCCAGCCGAGGTCGTTGTTCTCGCCCGTCGTGCTCACCAGCAACCAGCCGCAGAGCAGGCTCGCGAGTGCGAGCAGCGCGAGTGCCGTGGCCTCGAGGCTGCCCTCGGGATGGCGGGGCGGCAGCCGCCGCCAGTGGCGCAGCGCCAAGGCCGCGCCGATGACCGCGACGGGGAAATCGACGACCAGCAACACGAACCAGTAGGCCGGCGCGTCGAGGATGCGGCGCAGGCTCTCGGGGACCGCCTCGCCCAGGACACGGGCATGGTCGATGATGATCGGCGCACCGCCACCGCGCGCACGCCCGGCCGCCAGCATCTCGGCGACCATGGGCGCGATCAGCGCCGCGGCACCGAGGGCGGCCGCAGCGCCGGCGAGCAGATACAGGTCGCGCCAGCCCGGACGCGCCACCGGCAGCAGTACCAGCGCGATGGCCACGCCGGCCAGCCCCATGACCGCGCCGCCGACCCAGACCGAGCTGCCGAACCCCGCGGCCATCACCAGCGCCAGCACCGCGGCGACGCGCGCAGAAGGCTGCGCCGCGAGCCGTGCGAGCAGCAGCGCCGCGACCACCGCGCACCCGCCCGAGGCCAAGTGATGCGGGCTCCAGCTCGCCTGCACCAGCCAGCCGCCCAGCCCCGTCGCAGTGCGGATCGTCTGGTCGCGCGCGGCCTCGCCGAAGATCCAGCCGAGCGGCAGGCGCAGCGATCCCGTCGCGCAGGCCAGAAGGACGATGAGCGGCGCGACGCGGCTGCAGGCGAAATGGAAGGCGATGCCCGCCATTAGCGAGAGCGTGGCAAAAGCGGTGAACCAGGTCGCTGCCGCATCGGCTTCCCAGGCGCTGCCGCCCGTGAGCCGGGCGAGCTGTGCCGCACCGAAATGCCACAGGTGGTAGTAGGCGATACCAGGTGTCGTGCCGGGTTCGGCAAAAACCGGGTTGATCGGCGGGATGCCGTGCCGGATGAACTCTGCAACGATGGCGATCTTTGCGTGGTCATAGATCGGCGCGGCGAGGAGGACGCCCTCCGCGGTGAACTTGGGCAGGATCGCGAGTGCGGGGCCGAGTGCGAGAAGCGCCGCGCCGGCGTAGGCCCATGCCGGCAGTTGCTGGCCGGCCTCGGTGCGTCGCGGCCAGGCGATCAGCACGACCAACGCCGCCGCGCCCAGCATGGTCCAAAGCGAGAGGCCGAAGATCTGCGACAGCGCGAGTGCGGCCGCGCTCTGCGCCGCC
>JBKJNV010000031.1:0-3281 GCA_046593435.1 Roseomonas sp. | reverse complement strand
CCCTTTGCTTGGCGCAGCCGAACTGCAGAATGCGGATGGTCGCTTTAGTCGCTTTCGGTGCGACGGGAGTCTGCTGCAACTTGCACAAAGTGGGGCACCGGCGTGGCTGTTGCTGCGCCTGTCAGAGCCCGGCGATGCGCGCTTCGGCGCATTGGCGCAAAACGTACGCGACCTGAATGACGAGGTTCGCAGACGACGCCGCACACAAGCCTTGCTCGAGGAGGCGCTGCGGGACCGTGACGTGCTGTTGCGCGAACTCCATCACCGCGTAAAAAACAACATCCACATGCTGGCAGGCATGATCTCTGCTGCCCGGCGCGAAACCAGCGCCCCCGAGGCGGCGTTGGTGCTCGGCGAGGCATCACGGCGGCTGGCGGCTGTCGGCGCGGTGCATCAGATGCTCTACCTTGAAAAAAGCCTTCGCGGGGTGCGTGGCGATGAATTCGTCAAGCGGATTGGGACGATGGTCATGGACGGTGCTGGCGCGCGTGAGCAGCTGACGGTTTCGGCAGAGCCGATCGAGATACCGAACGACACGGCCGTTCCGTTAGCGCTGATACTCAACGAGCTTTTGGCGAACGCGGTGAAGCATGGACATCGGGCAGACGGCACGTTTGGGCAGGTGCATCTTGGCCTTACCGAGGTGGAAGCCGCGTTTGAGTTGTCCGTCGAGGACGAAGGCTCAGGCGTAAGCGTCGCGGCGGCGGCACATTGCGACGCGGGGTGGCGTTGTGATCGAAGTCGGTCATGGGCAAGACGCTGACGGCGCTGACCGACGCTGAGGACGCCTTTACGATTACTCGTATGAGCGTGCGTGAGAAGCCGGTCGAGGTGATCACCCGCGGCGAGCGGCGGCGTGTTTGGACGCCTGAACAGAAACGCGACATTGTCATGGAGAGCCTGGAGCCTGGCGGCTCGCCGATCGCGGTAGCGCGGCGGTACGGCATTGGCACCGGCCTGCTCTACACCTGGCGTCGGCAGATGGTGGAAGGCCAGCTCCTGGCGCTGCTGCCTGCGACGCCGAGCTTTGTGGCGATCGCCGCGCTGCCCGCCGGCGGGGGCGCGGCAGCGGCGCCACCAGTGCCGCAAGCGGCACCCTCGGCCCCGATGCCTGGTGACGTGCCCGCCGCGATCGAGATTGTGCTGTCGGACGGCGTGATGGTGCGGGTGGGGGCGGCCGTGGACGAGGCGGCGCTGCGCCGTGTTCTGGCCGCGTTGGGTCGCCGGTGATCGCGCCGCCTGGCGGATTGCGGGTCTGGCTGGCCTGCGGCGTGACCGACATGCGCAAGGGGATGGTGGGCTTGGCGATGATGGTGCAGCAGGGCTTGGCGGAGGATCCGTTCAACGGTGCCGTCTATGCCTTTCGTGGCCGCCGGGCCGGGCTGATCAAGCTGCTCTGGCATGACGGGGTTGGCCTGTGCCTGCTGACGAAAAAACTCGAACATGGCCAATTCGTCTGGCCGACGACCACGACGACGGGCTGCATCGCCTTGTCCACGCCGCAGTTGGCGGCGTTGCTCGACGGCTGCGAATGGCGTGCCCCGGTGCCGCGCCGTAGGCCGCAGCTGGCTGGGTAACAGCCGCGCGATTCGCACGAAAACCCTAGGTCCGACGCGGCGGCATTTGACATCATAGCGGCGTGCAGATCGACCTCGACACGCTGCCCGACGACCCGGCTATCCTGCAGCAGATGCTGCGCGACGTGGTCGCCACCGCGGCACATCAGCACGGCACGCTGCAGGCCGAGAACGACAAGCTGCGGCTGCTGATCCAGCGTCTGCTACGCCAGCAGTTCGGCCGCAGGTCGGAGCAGCTCAGCCCGGACCAGCTGCAGCTCGGGCTGGAGGATCTCGAGCAGAGCATCGCCGAAAACCAGGCCGGGCAGGACGCGGCTGAGGCACAGCAGGGCCGCCGTCGCCCGGCACTCCGGCGCAACCACGGTGCCCTGCCAGAGCATCTGCCACGCTACGAGGTTCTGATCGACGTCGAGCGCCGGGACTGCCCCTGCTGCGGTGGCGCGCTGCATGCCATTGGCGAGCTTCGCACCGAGCAGCTGGACATCGTGCCTGCCCAACTCCGGGTCCGGGTCACCCGCCGCCCGCGCTATGCCTGCCGGGCCTGCGAGGGCGCAGTCGTGGTGGCGCCTGCGCCGGAGCGGCCGATCGATGGCGGCATGGCGACCGAGGCGCTGATCGCCCATGTGCTGGTCAGCAAGTTCTGCGACAGCCTGCCGCTGTACCGCCAGGCGCAGATGCTGGCGCGCCAGGGCGTCACCCTGGACCGCTCGACGCTGAGCAACTGGGTTGGCCGGGCCTGCTGGTGGCTGACCCCGCTCTACGACCTGATCGTCGGCACGGCGCTGTCCGCGGCCAAGCTGTTCGCCGACGACACGACGCTGCCGGTGTTGGACCCTGGGCGCGGTCGGACCAAGACCGGGCGGCTCTGGTGCTACGCGGTCGATGACCGGCCGTGGTGCGGTCCAGGTCACCCGGTGGCGGCCTATGTCTACAGCGAGGATCGAAAGGGTATCCGGCCCGCCGGACACTTGGCCAGGTTCCAAGGCGTGCTGCAGGTCGATGGCTATGCCGGATTCAAGCGGCTGGCGGGTGAGCGAGCCGACGGCTCGGTCAGCCTCGCCTTTTGTTGGGCGCATATGAGACGTGGCTTCTATGAGTTCCAAGCCTCGACCCAATCACCGCTCGCGGCCGAGGTGCTGGCGCGTATCCGTGACCTGTATGCGATCGAGAGCCAGATCCGCGGCCATCCCGCCAAACACCGGCGACACGTGCGGCAGGGGCGAAGTCGCCCGGTCGTCGAGGCCCTGCATGCCTGGCTGCAGGCTCACCAGGGGCGCGTCTCCGCCACCTCGGACCTGGCCGTGGCGATCCGCTACGCCTTGCGGCATTGGTCTGGTCTGACGCTGTTCCTCGACGACGGACGGGTCGAGATGGACACGAACGTGGTCGAGCGCGCCATCCGTCCGGTGGCCCTCAATCGCAAGAATGCATTGTTCGCCGGCAGCGATGGCGGGGCGCGGCACTGGGCGATTGCGATGACGCTCATCCAGACCGCCAAGCTGAACGGGGTTGAGCCGATGGCCTGGCTCACCGACGTGCTGGAGCGCATCGTCTCGGGGCGAACCAAAGCCACCGATTTGGACACGCTGCTGCCGTGTTGGGGTGGACGGCCCAGCGGCATCGAATGTGTCAACAAGGGGTCGAACAACCAACCCAGTGAAAGGGCTGCCCGATGGAATTCAAACGTGTTTCGATCGACACATC
>JBKJNV010000026.1:0-2731 GCA_046593435.1 Roseomonas sp. | reverse complement strand
CGGCGCGCTGCTGTCCGGTGAGGCGCGCGAGATCGTGGCCGAGACGCTGAAGCGCGAACCCGTCGCGGTGGCGCTGAGCACGGCGCGCAATGCCCTGGTGCAGCTGGTGACGGCGCGGGCCGGGGATACGCTCGTGGCCGACCATCTGGAGGCGGCCGTGGGCGTTCGCATCCGCGATCATTTCCCCGCTGGCGAGGCGGCGCGCTTCGACGCTGCCCTGCAACCCCGCGGCCTGCTGCCGGCGGCTGTCGCGCCCGCGCTTTTGCCGCATGGCCCGGTGCTGATCCTGGGGCTCGCCTTGTGCCTGTTGGCGCTGTGGCGGCGGCCGCAGGCGCGGGTGCTGGTGCTGTTCGTGCTGCTGGGGTGTGGGGCGAACGCGCTCGCCACGGGCGGCCTGTCCAAGCCGCACCATCGCTATGAGGCGCGCATTCTTTGGCTGGTACCGTTTGCAGGCGCGCTGGCTCTGGTGCCTTTCGGGAGCGCGCCCATGCCGATGCCTTTGGAGCGTGCGCCGACGCGGGTGCCTGTCGGGCGTGCGCTGACGCGGGTGTCTGTCGGGCGCGCGCTGACGCGGAAGTCTATCGGGCGCGCGCTGACGCGGGTGTCTATCGGGCGCGCGCTGACGCGCGCGACGCGGCGGCGCCCGTGAAGGTGCTGGCGGTGCTGGGGGGCGCGGTGCTGCTCGGCTGGCCGGCGTTGCTGAACGGCTATCCGCTGGTGTTCATCGACACCGTCTCCTACCTGGAACACACCATTCTTTGGGCGCTGCCGTGGGACAAGGCGCCGGCCTACGGGCCGGCGCTGGCCGCCTTCCACTGGCGGATGACGCTGTGGGGGTCTTTGGCGGCGCAGCTGGTGGTGATCTCGTGGCTGCTTTGGGTGGTGCAGCGCGGCACGCTGGGGCAGGCGCGGGCGGGTTGGCACCTGGCGGTCTGTGCCGTGATGGCGGCGCTGACGGCGCTGCCCTGGTTCGCGGCGATGCTGATGCCCGATGTCTTTGCCGGCGTAGCCGCGCTGGCAATCTTCCTGCTGGGATTCTGCGCGCATCGCCTGGGGCGTGGGGAGCGGGTGGCGATCACGGTGCTCGGCGCCTTTGCGGTGACGGCACATCTGTCGCACCTGGTGGTCGCGCTCGCGCTGTTGGCGGTGGTGGTGGTGCTGCGGTGGCGGGTTGCGCCGGTGCTGCGCGCGGCGGCGGTGCCGGCCGTGGCGGTGTGCGTGCTGGTTGGGGTGAACCTCGCCGATGCCGGGCGCGCGACGCTGTCGCAGAACGGGTCCATCTTCCTCCTCGCGCGTTTGCAGGCGGATGGGCCGGTGGTGGAGACGCTGCGCACGCATTGCCCGGACGCCGGGTGGTATCTGTGCGGCTTCGTGGACCGGCTGCCGATGGATTCCGACACCTTCCTGTGGTCTCCCGAGAGCCCCGTCTCACGCGATGCCGCCGGTGCCGCGCGCTTCATGGGGAGCGTGGCGTTGGCGCCGGAGGCGTCCGCGATCCTGCGCGCGACCCTCGCCGAGCGGCCGGTCGCGGTGCTGCGCGCGATGGTGGGCAATGCGCTGCATCAGATGGTGCGGGTGCGGGTGGGTGATACGCTGGCGGAGTCGCATCTGGACCTGAGCGCACGGCGCATGATCCGCGATGGATTTCCGCCGCGCGAACTCGCCGCCTTCGATGCGGGGTTGCAGATGCGGGGTGTGCTGGGCGAGGCGGCGGCGCCGTTCCTGTGGCCGCATCTGCCGGTGCTGGGTCTTGCTCTGGTGCTGGCCCTGCTGGCCTTCCCGCGTGCGGGTCCGGAACAGCGCGCGCTGGTGCTGGTGGCGCTCGGCGCCATTGCCGCCAATGCCTTCGCGACGGGCGCGCTGTCCGCCCCGCATGACCGCTACGGGGCACGCATCATCTGGATGCTGCCGCTGGCAGCGCTATTGGCGTGGCCGCGTGCCAGGCGCGCGCCCGGCGCCTGAGGGCATGAACCGGGGCGCGCTGATGCGCGCACCGCGAGGCCGAATGGCCGAACGCCGGTCGTCCGGCGCGCCAAGCGCATCGTGCCGAAGGCACGCCTCTGGCGTGACGAGCGCGCGCCCGGCGCCTGAGGGCACGATCATCGCGCGGGAATCGCCATGCCCAGGCGCAGCGGCACCGGCCATACCTCGCGCATGGTGCGCAGCGGCGTGAAGCCGGCATCGACATAGTTGGGCAGCGCGCGGGGATGGTCCGCGGTGCAGGTGTTGACCGTGAGGACGTGCGGCCGCTCGGCCCAGGCGGCGTCGATCGCGTGGCGGAGCAAGGGCTTGCCGACGCCGCGCCCGATGGTGTCCGGCATCAGCCCGAAATAGGCGAGGTTCACGGCATCGGGCAGCCGCCGCTCCAGCTCATAGAAGCCGATCGCCTCGCCGCCGGCCATCAACGCATGGATGGAGACACGCGGCGGGGCGATCGCGCGCTCCAGCTCCATCGGGCTCAGCGTGCGGCGCATCCACCACAGCCAGGGGCCGCCGACCGCATCATAAAGGTAGCGGTAGAAGGCGGGTGAGCAGCGGGTGACGCGCACCACCTCCATCCCAGCCGGCAGCGCTGCGGCTGGCGTTGCAGGCCGCGTCTCCATGCGCAGGAAGGTCACGTCCACCGTCACCTCCACCACCGGTTCGGGCATCAGCGTGGACATCAGTTGTCCAGGAAGGAGCGCAGCTTCCGCGACCGGGAGGGGTGCTTCAGCTTGCGCAGCGCCTTGGC
>JBKJNV010000435.1:0-5256 GCA_046593435.1 Roseomonas sp. | reverse complement strand
ATCGAATAGCCGGCGCAATTCCTCGACCATCGGCAGGGGTGCCAGTTCATCATGCTCGGCGCAGGCGACGTAGAGTTCGCCCGCGGCCTGGGCGAGCGTGCGGCGCGGGCTTTCGACCGCGTCGCTCACCAGCCAGGTGCCGTAGAAGGACGCGGCGGCCGCGATCCGCGCCGGGTAGCGCGCGGCGGCGGCGAGCGCGTAGGGGCCGCTCATGCAATAGCCATGCGCACCAACGGGGCCGGGCTTCGCGGCCGGTTCGGCATCGAGGAAAGCGAGCATGGCGGCCACATCCGCCATCACCGGCGGGATGGTCATGCCGGTGCGGATGGCGCGCATGCGGTCGCGTTCCGGGTCACCCACCTTGAGCACGCCGGGGCCGAACTTGCTGTCGCGCCCGGCGCGGTAATACAGGTTCGGCAGCACCACGAAATACCCCACGGTGGCGAGGCGCCGGGCCATGTCGTGCAGCTCCTCGCGGATGCCAGGGGCGTCCATCAGCATCAGCACCGCCGGGTGCGGGCCACCGCGTTCGGGCCAGCAGAGGAAGGTCTCCATCGCGCCATCGGGCGTGGCGATGTCGGTGGTGCGTTCGTGCATGGGCGCGTCCCCTGTGTGTGCGCGAGGCTAGCAACGCCAAGCGCCGGCGCAATTGCCGGAGGGTGCGCGGCGCCATCCTGTGCTGTGATGCCGGGATGGACGCGATGATCGCCACGCTCGACTGGCCCCGGATCGAGGCGGAGCTGGACGCCTATGGCGCCGCCGCCACCGGGCCGCTGCTGACGCGCGAGGCGTGCGCCGCGCTCGTCGCGCTGTATGATGAGCCGGCGCGGTTTCGCAGCCGCGTGGTGATGGCGCGGCACGGGTTCGGGCGGGGCGAATACCAGTATTTTGCCCATCCGCTCCCGTCCTTGGTCGCCGGCCTGCGGGCGGGGTTCTGGCCGCATCTGGTCGGCATCGCGAAGCGCTGGACGGAGGCCGATTACCCGCCGAGCCATGCCGAGTACCTGGCGCGCTGCCATGCCGCGGGGCAGAACAAGCCGACGCCGCTGCTGCTGCGCTATGGCGCGGGCGACTACAACTGCCTGCACCAGGAACTGTACGGGGCGGAGGTGTTTCCGTTGCAGGTAGCCATCCTGCTGTCTGCGCCCGGGGCCGATTTCGGCGGGGGCGCCTTTGTGCTGACCGAGCAGCGCCCGCGCATGCAATCCCGCGCCGAGGTAGTGCCGCTGGTGCAGGGCGAAGCGGTGGTCTTCGCGGTCGCGGAGCGCCCGGTGCAGGGCAGCCGCGGCACCTACCGGGTAAAGCTGCGCCACGGCGTCAGCCGCGTGACCTGGGGGGCGCGGCACACGCTGGGGGTGATTTTCCACGATGCCGGGTAAGAAAGTAAGAAGATCTTACTTTCGGCATTCTGCCATCTTATTGAAATTGCTGAGATAAAAGTAAGAATCCTGGCATTTCAGCTTTTCGGCACAAGGTCGGGCGCCGCATTCCGTAACCGGCGACCGGCGCCACGGTGCCGGGCGCCGGTCAGACCTATTCAGAGGACAATATACCTATATCGTCCTCGGAGCGCTTCGTCAATTGCGCTGTGAGGGCGTCTGGTCCCAGGGCTTCCGCGCCGCCTCACGCAGGGCATCGAACCGGGTGATTCCGATGTCGCGCAGCATGCGGTCATCCATCCCCGCCAGTTCCCGGCGCGTGGTCGCGGCGCGGAATGCCTCGGCCAGCGCGCGCGCCAAGGCGCCCAGCGCGTTCGGGCGGGTGGTGGCCATGGGGCGGGTCAGGATCAGGCCAGACATCGTGTCCTCCTTGGGGTTGATGCTAACATACTCTGCCATTGCCATAGGGATAAGGGAAATGCATAGTGTTGAGGTAAAGTATCAAGAAAGTTGATTTGTTATGCTGGCCATCCCGCCCGGCCTGGACCCGGACCTGCTCCGCGCTTTCGTTCTGATCGCCGAAGGCGGGTCCGTCACCCGCGCCGCCGCGCGCGTCGGGCGCACGCAATCGGCCGTGTCGATGCAGATCAAGCGGTTGGAGGAGTTTTTGGGCAAGCCGCTGCTGGTGCGCCAGGGGCGGGGCCTTTCGCCCACGCCGCACGGGGCCTGGCTGCTCGACCGTGCGCGGCAGGTCCTCGCGCTGAATGACCAGATCATCGCGGGGTTCTGGGAACCGGCGCTGGTGGGCCATGTCCGCCTCGGCGTGCCGGATGATTACGCGCTGCGCTGGCTGCCGGGCATCCTGGCTGATTTTGCCGAGACCCACCCCGCCGTCGAGGTCGAGGTGGTGTGCTTCAATTCGGAAACGCTGGCGGCCCAGCTCGATGCCGGGCTGCTCGACCTCGCCTTGCTCACCGAAGGCCACGCCGCGCCGGGCTGGGTCGGGCAGGAGGTGTGGCGCGGTCCGCTGCGCTGGGTGGGCAGCGCGCGGCACGGCACGCACCGGCGCGATCCGCTGCCGCTGGTCCTCGCACAGGATGGCTGCACCTGGCGGCAGGCCGCACTCGGCGCGCTGAACGGCGCCGGTCGGGCCTGGCGTGTCACCTACAATAGCGCGACCCAGGCCGGCTGCTTTGCCCTGGCACTCGCGGGGTTGGGGGTGACGGTCAGCACCACCGCACCCTTGCCCGAGGGGCTGGCCTGGCTGGGTGCCGGCGATGGCATGCCGCCGCTGCAGGCCATGGGGATCGAGTTGCTGCAGAGCCGGGGTGTGGCCGGCAGCCCGGCCGCGATGGCGCTGTCCGCGGGCATTGTGCGCGGCTTTGCCGAAGCCCCGTGACGCGGGTCAGGCAACGCGGATCACAAGATCGGACCCGGCATTGCCGCGCCCGGCGTGCCGCGCCACCTGCGCTGGATGACGAAGAAACCCCGTATTCCTTCCGCCTGGTCGATGGGCCTGTTCGCCTGGAGCGCGGGGATGGTCTTCCTCACCCGCGGCACGCAGCTGCTGAGCGACCCGAAGGCGGGCGCGACGCTGGCCGGCATGGCGGCGGAGAAGAAGCGCGCCTTCACCGAGGGTGCCATGGCCGCCGGGCGCGCGATGCGGCGGGGCGCCTCGCCCGCGCATGTGCAGGCGGCCGCGCTGGCCCCGGCGCGACGCGCGGTGCGGCGGAATTTTGACAAGCTCGGAGGCTGAGGCGCGGAGCTTTGCGTTCCGCGGTGCGGTCCGGGCCTGCCCCCGCGCTTGATCCGGAGGTCCTGTACCCGCCCGCCGTGATGCAGGACCGGATCTGCGCCCCGCGCAACTTGTCCTGCCGCGCGGCCGGGGCTGCGGCAGGCCGCCGAACCGAGCGTTGGACTTTCGGCTGCTAAATTCCCTCGAGCAGCGCGATGATCCGCGCCGGCATGGCGGCCTGGGCATCGTGCGGCACGTCCATTTCCATATAGCGCCAGTCCGGCCCCTGCTTGGCGCGTGCCCGTACCCGGCTCGGCTCGATCGAGGCCAGCGCCGGGTTCGTGTAGGACACATAGGTCACGGGCCGGCCATTGCCGGGCGGCGCCTTCAGGCGAATCGGCGTGTCATAGGTGCCGAAGGGGTGCGGGGCGAGACGGCGGCCGAACCAGGCCTTCACATCGTCAGGCAGCGGGAAGGCGGTGAGCGGGGGGACCGGCAGCGCCACGCCGCCGCCCTGCTCGGTGACCGTCACGCGCCGCGCCGCCTCGATCCCCGGCGGCAGGACGGAGAAGGCTGTCTCGCCATTCTCCGGCAGCAGCGCGTCGAGGTAGACGAGGTGGCGGATGCGCTGGGGCATGCGGTCCGCGACGCCCGTTACCGCGAAGCCACCGAAGGAATGGCCCACCAGGATCACGTCGGTGAGTTCCTCCGCCTCCAGCACGCCCGCGACGTCATCGACGAAGGTGTCGATCGAGATGGTGCGCGCCATCAGGTGGCGGCGCTCGCCAAGACCGGTCTGGGTTGGGGTGAAGACGCGGTGGCCCTTCTGGCGCAGGCCATCGGCGGTGAACTTCCAGATCCAGCCGCCGCCCCACGCGCCATGGACCAGCACGAATGTCTTGGGTGGCGTGGATGGCGCCGCTGTCTGCCCCTGGGCTTGGGCGGTGCCGGCGGCGGCCAGCACGGCGGCCCCGGCGATGATGGCGCGACGATCCATGTTTTTCTTCCTCCCTGTGGCGCCGCCTATCGGGCGGCTAGTCTTCCAATGCCTGATAGACCAGGGCGTTGACCAGCCTTCGGTAGCGCTTGCGCAATTCGCCCGGCGCATGCGCCATGAACACCACCGCGAGGCCCGAGGCCGGGTCCACCCAGAAATTCGTCCCGTAGACGCCGGACCAGCCGAACAGCCCCGGCTTGCCGAGCAGCCCGGCCACGCCCGGCCGCGTCCGCACCGCGACGGTCGCCCCGAAGCCATAGCCCGCCAGCGAGGCATCGAAGCTGGCGATGGTGTTGCGCACGCCATCGCCCAGGTGGTCCGAGGCCATCCAGTCCACGATCCGCGGTGCGAGCACCTGCTCGCTCCCCCAGCGGCCGCGGTCGAGCAGCATCTGCGCGTAGCGGAGATAGTCCGAGGCGGTGGAGGTGAGGCCGGTGCCGCCCGGGTCCATCGCGGGTTGCACGGTGTAGTGTGGCACCTTCTGCGCGGCCCCGGTCAGCGGGTCCTGCGCGAAGGGTTTGGCGAAGCGCTCCAGCCGGGCGGGGTCCAGCGTCTGCGATGTCTCGGCCATGCCCAGCGGGCCGGTGATGCGCGCGAGCATGGCGTCGCCCAGCCGCAGGCCGGAGGCGCGTTCGACGACGAGGCCCAGGACGTCGGTGGAGAAGCCATACTCCCACACGGTTCCGGGTTCGTGGCGGAGTGCGAGGCCGGCGAGCAGCGCCTCGGCCTGCGCCGAGGTCGGCCCCTCCTGGAACAGGCCCGAGCCGCCGGGGTAGGAGGTGTGGACCGCGGTGGTGCCTCGCCCCGCGCCGCCATAGACGAAGCCGGTGGTGTGCCGCATTGCGTCCAGCACGGTCATGGTCTGGCTGGCGGGCCGGGTTTCGAGCGGGCCGGTGCCGGAGAGCATGGCCTGGGTTTCGATGGCCACGCGGATTTTCGCAAAGGCCGGCAGGTATTCGGCGACCGGGTCGGAGGCCAGGATGCGGCCCTCCTGCATCAGCGACAGGGCGGTGCCGCCAGTGATGGGCTTGGTCATCGACGCGATGGCCAAACCCATCACGGGTGCGACCGCCCTGTCGCTGATGCAGGAAGGCCGCATCCTGGCCTCCGACCCGGTCGCCGAATACCTGCCGGCCTTTGCGAAA
>JBKJNV010000037.1:0-6153 GCA_046593435.1 Roseomonas sp. | reverse complement strand
GGCTCCGAGGAGTTGAAGGGCGATGATCGCGTGCGTGCCGCGGCCGAGACGCTGCGCGATTCGCATCTGGGCGTGAATTTCCGTGGCTTCATCGAAGGCCATGACATCACCGCCGGCACCGTCGATGTGGTGGTGACGGACGGCTTCACCGGCAATGTCGCGCTCAAGACCGGAGAGGGCGCGCTGAAGCTGATGCGCGACCTGCTCCGCCAGGTCTTCACGAGCTCGGTGCCCGCGCGCCTGGGCTACCTGCTCGCGCGCCCTGCGCTGGACCGGTTGCGCGAATGGATGGACCCGCGCCGCTACAACGGCGCCATTCTCATCGGGCTGCGCGGCGTGGTGGTGAAAAGCCATGGCGGGACCGATGCGGTCGGCTTCGCGCACGCCATCGACGTCGCGATGGACATGGTCACCCACGGCTTCAACGCGAAGATCAGCGACGGCATGGCGCGCATCGCGGCCGCCGCGGTTGCCCCGGCGCCCCCCGTCCCGGCACCCTGACCGCATGATCCGTTCCCTGCTCACCGGCTGCGGCGGGTACCTCCCGGGCAATCCCGTGAGCAACGACGCGCTCGCCGCCCGCTTTGGCCTCGAGACGTCGGATAACTGGATTGTCGAGCGCACCGGCATCCGCCAACGCCACATCGCGGATGCGGATGTCACCGCCTCGGACCTCGGCACCATGGCCGCGCGGCAGGCCATGGAATCGGCCTCGGTCACGGCCGAGGAAGTGGACGCCATTATCGTCGCGACCGCGACCCCCGACAGCGCCTTCCCGGCGACCGCGGTGCGCATCCAGCACAAGCTGGGTGTGACGCGCGGCTTCGCGTTTGATCTCGCCGCCGCCTGCGCCGGCTTCATCTATGCGCTCGGTGTGGCGGACGCGATGATCCGCACCGGCCAGGCGCGCTGCGTTCTGGTCATCGGCACCGAAGTCTACAGCCGCATCCTGGACTGGTCCGACCGCGGCACCTGCGTGCTGTTCGGCGATGGCGCGGGCGCGGTGGTGCTGCGCGCCGATGCCGGCCGCGGCACCACGTCAGACCGCGGCATCCTGTCCACCCACCTGCACGCCGATGGCCGCCACGGCGACATCCTGCACGTCGAGGGTGGGGCCGGGTCCACCGGCGGTCCGGGCCTGCTGCGCATGGCCGGGCGCGAGGTGTTCCGCCACGCGGTCCAAAAGCTCGCCGGCGTGGTGGATGAAGCGCTGGCCGCCAACGGTCTCGGCCATGGCGATGTGAACTGGCTGGTGCCGCACCAGGCCAACATCCGCATCATCGAGGCCGTGGGCAAGAAGCTGAACCTGCCGCCCGAACAGGTGGTCGTCACGGTGGACCGCCACGCCAACATTTCCGCCGCGTCGATCCCGCTCGCGCTGAACGAGGCCTGGCGCGATGGCCGCATCCGCCCCGGCGACCTGGTGTTGATGGAGGCCATCGGCGGCGGCCTCACCTGGGGTGCTGCGCTCGCCCGCATTTGAGGCTATCGTTGCGGCCGGAGAACTCTGGAAAGGACCCGCCCATGCAACGCGCCCTCATCCTGTTTGCGGCCCTTCTGATCGCCGCCCCTGCCATCGCCCAGACCAGCACCACCCGCGATTCATCCGGCCGGGTGGTCAGCACGCGCAGCACCGACAGCACCGGCCTCACCACCATCCGCGACGCGCAGGGCCGAGTGATTGGCACCGAGCGCACCAACAGCACCGGTACCACGACTCAGCGCGACGGCAGCGGCCGCGTCACCGGGACGACGCGCTAGCCCCGTACTGACCGGCTCGCCCAACCCCCGGCCCGCCCCGCGGGCCGCGAGCCCGAATGGGCGAACGCCGGCAGTCCGGCGAGCCAAGCCGCCCGAGGCGGCGCCCGGCGCTTGAGGGCGCAATGTCTGGCGTGACGAGCGCGTGCCCGGCGCTTGAGGGCGCAATATCACGCCGCTTCGAACAGCCCGCCCGCTTCGGACAGCGCCGCCAGGTGATGCTCCGCATCGCCAAACTGCGTGTCGATCACGGTCAGCCGCTTGAAGTAATGCCCCACGGCATACTCCATCGTCATCCCGATACCGCCATGCAGCTGGATCGCCTGCTGCCCCACGAACTTCGAGAACCGCCCCATCTGCAGCTTCACCGCGTGCATCGCGCGCGCGCGCTCACCGGCATCCGGCTCATCGGTCATCATCGCCGCATACATCGCCATGCTGCGCGCCTGTTCAAGTGCAACCATCATGTCCGCCGCACGATGCTGCAGCGACTGGAAGGCACCGATCGCACGGCCGAACTGCTTGCGCGTGCGCATGTATTCCAAGGTCAACTTCAGCGACGCATCCATCGCCCCCACCGCCTCCGAGGCCAGCGCCGCGATGGCATCCTCCACCACGCGCGTGACCAGCGGCAGCCCGCCGGCAGGGTCGCCGAGCACCGCCTCCGCCCGCACCCCATCGAGCGTGATCTCCGCCGCGCGCAGCCCGTCACTCGTCGCATAGCCGCGCCGCGTCAGCCCCGATGCCCCCGCATCGACCAGGAACACCCCAATCCCCGCCGCATCGCGCACGCCACCCGCGGTGCGCGCGGTGACAAACATCTTCCCCGCCACATCGCCATGCAGCACCACGCCCTTGCGCCCACGCAGTACCCAGCCATCGCCATCGCGCGTGGCCGTGGTCTCCACATGATGCAGGTCAAACCGCGCATTCGGCTCGGTATGCGCGAAGGCGAGCAGCAGGCTGCCCTCGGCCACCAGCGGCACCAGCGCCTGGCGCATCGCGGCATCCGCCCCATGCCGCAAGAACCCGCCACCCAGCACTACGGTCGCGAACCACGGCTCCAGCCCCAGCGCGCCGCCCAGCGCCTCGGCCACGATCATCGTCTCGACCGCGCCGCCGCCGAAGCCGCCATCCTCCTCCGCGAAGGGCAGCCCCAGGATGCCCATCTCTGCATAGGCGGCCCAAATCTCCCGGCTCCAGCCCTCGGGCTGCTTCACGTAGGCCTTGCGGTTCTCAAAGCCGTAGCGATCCGTGATGAGCTTGCCGAGGCTATCGGCCAGCATCCGCTGTTCTTCGGAGAAATCGAAATCCATCTTTTTTCAGAGCCCCAGAAAGGCTTTCGCCATGATGTTGCGTTGGATCTCGTTCGAGCCGCCGTAGATGCTCTGCTTGCGCCAGTTGAAATAGGTGGGCTGCGCCATTGTCGCCCATTCCGGGGCCAGTTCCGGCTCGTTCCAGCGATCGAGCTCCGGGTCCGCGCCGACCAGTCCGTAGGGACCAGCGGCTTCGACGAACAACTCGGAAATCGCCTGCTGGATCTCCGTCCCGCGGATTTTCAGCACCGAGGATGCCGGGTCCGGCTTGCCCTCGCCCAGGCGCTTGTTCTCATTGGCCAGCACCCGCAGCGTGGTCATCTCCAGCGCCTTGAGCTGCGCCTCCACCTCGGTCAGCTTGTCGCGGAAGCGTGGGTTCTGCAGCATCGGCGTAGCACCCCCGGGCGCCTCGGCCGCGATGCGCTTGAGCCGGCGGATGCGCTCCTTCGAAGCCCCCACCCGGGCCTGCCCGGTGCGCTCGTTCGAGAGCAGGAACTTCGCGGAATCCCAGCCCTTGTTCTCGGTGCCGACCAGGTTTTCAACGGGGACCTTCACATCATCGAAGAACACCTCGTTCACCTCATGCGCGCCATCGATCGTGATGATCGGCCGCACCGTGATCCCCGGCGTGGTCAGGTCCACAAGAAGGAACGAGATACCCTCCTGCGGCTTGGCGGCGGCCGGGTTGGAACGCACCAGCACAAAAATCCAATCCGCGTGCTGCGCGAGCGTCGTCCAGGTCTTCTGCCCATTGACGATGAAGTGGTCACCCTCCCGCCGCGACGCGCATTTCAGGCTCGCCAGATCAGACCCCGCGCCGGGCTCCGAAAACCCCTGCGCCCACCAATCATCGAGGTTTTTCATCCGCGGCAGGAAGCGCTGCTTCTGCGCCTCCGTCCCGAAGGCGCAAATCACCGGCCCCACCATCGCGCAATTGAAGCCGAGCGGCATCGGCGCCGGCCATTGCTGCATTTCCTCATTGAGGATGAAGCGCTTGATCGCACTCCACCCCGTCCCGCCATGCTCGACCGGCCAATGCGGCACGGCCCAGCCCTTCGCGTTCAGCGCGCGCTGCCACTGCACCACCATCGCCTTGGTCGGCGTGCGGCCAGCCGCCATGCGCTCGCGCGTCTCATTCGGCAGGTTGGCGGCGATGAATTCGCGCACCTCCTGGCGAAAGGCGCGCTCCTCGTCGGTGAAGCGAAGGTCCATCACGTCTCTCCCTTGGTCGGCGCGGCGGCTTCCGCCTCCGCCATCAGCATCAATTTCGACAGCTTGCCCACCGCCGTGCGCGGCAGGCTATCGCGGCATTCCAACGCAACCGGCATTTCGTGCCTGCCCACCCGTTCGGCAAGGAAGCCGCACAACACCTCCAGGCTCATGGCCGCCGCACCTGGCCGCAGCACCACGAACGCCTTGGCCGATTGCCCGCGATAGGCATCGGCAACCCCAATCACCACGCATTCCGCAACGTCCGGATGCTCATAAATCGCTTCCTCGATCACGCGCGGATAGACGTTGAACCCACCCGACAGGATCATGTCCTTCTTCCGGTCCGTGAGGAAGAAGAACCCCTCCGCATCCATGTGCCCGACATCGCCGGTGAGGAAAAACCCGTCCGCAAACGCCGCCCGGTTTTCCTCCGGCTTGTTCCAATACCCCGCCATCACATTCGGCCCGCGCACCCGGAACTCCCCGGTCTGCCCAGGCGGCAAAACCCGATGCGGATCATCAAGTGCCACCACCTGCATCTCAACATTCGGCAGCGGCAGCCCGATCGATCCCATCTTGCTCTCACCCCGCGCCGGATGGCCGGTCCCCGCCGGCGCCGTCTCCGTCATCCCCCACCCGCCACGCAGCCGCGTTCCGGTAATCCGCGCGAACCGCGCCTCCACCTCCACCGGCAGCGGCGCCCCGCCCGAAGACGGCCACCGCAATGACGACAAATCCCGCGTCTCTATGCTCGGATGATTGGCCATCGCAATCCACATGGTCGGCACGCCCGCAATCGTCGTCGCGCGGAAATTTTCTATGTCATCCAGACACTGCCCGACCTCGAAGCGGCTCCGCATCAGCACCGTATTCCCCATCCCCAGATGCCGGTTCAACGAGGTCAGCGCGAAGATGTGAAACAGCGGCAGCACATGGACCACCCGCTCCCCACCAGGCTCCGGCCCGCCGCGCCAATAGCTCTGGATATTCGCCGCCGCCGTCAAATTCGCATGCGTCAGCATCGCCCCCTTGGGCAACCCCGTCGTCCCGCCCGTGTACTGCAACAACGCTACCGAATGCTTGTCCACCACCGGTAACCCACCCACCACCGCCGCATCCAACGCAGCCCCGAAATCCGTCGCATCCCCCGGCACACCAACCCCCGCCGGTCCGCCCCAATGCGCGTCATCGGCCACCACCAGCCGATCCACCAACCCGCGCGCAACCATCGCCCGCGCACGCCGCAACAACCCATCCTCGGCCAGCGTCACCAACACCCGCGCGCCACTATCCGCCAGCTTATGCGCCAGCTCCCGCTCCGCATCCAACGGACTCATCTGCATCAACCGAACACCCGCCGACGCCGCACCGAAAAAAGCCACGCTGTGCCAAGGCGAATTTGGCAACAACAACCCAACCCCCGCTTGCGCCTCCGGCATCGCCAAAAACACCGCCGCCGCGCGCCGCACCATCTCCCCCAACGCCGCATACCCAATGCGCGCATCCCGATAGATCAACGCCACCCGATCGCCGTGCCGCGCCACCGCCCCCGCCAAATGCTCGCCCAAACTCGTCGTCGCAATCGACGCATCCCAGGCGAGGCCCGAAGGGTAGCGCGCCTCCCAGGCGAAGGGCGTGCGGGCGGTCATGGAGCAAGGCCAGGGGCGCTGCCCCTGGACCCCGCGAGGATCGTGTCGATCCTCGACCTCCATCTGTTGGTTCTTGGGATTGGGAGGTGGGTTTGGGTTGTTTTCGCTTCGCGGACCCGTCGCGGAGAGAGGGCGGCTTGTGCGCGCGTGCCATTGGGAAACGCCCTCCGGCCGCCCTCTCTCCGCGACGGGTTCATACAGGCCAACGACCAATCCGG
>JBKJNV010000593.1:0-6616 GCA_046593435.1 Roseomonas sp. | reverse complement strand
CACCCGGCCGAGCCCTTCTTCATCAAGAACCTGGAGAATGTGCAGGGCGATGAGCGCGACGCGATTTTCATCAGCGTGGGTTTCGTGCGCGAGGCGGGCAAGTCGCTGCGGATGAATTTCGGCCCCGTCTCGGCCAAGGGCGGCGAGCGGCGGCTGAACGTGCTGGTCACGCGCGCGAAGAAGCGCTGCGTGGTGTTCTCTGACATCGTGGCCGAGGATATCGACCTTGCCCGCTCGGATGGCGTGGGCGGGGAGAAGGCGCTGAAGGAGTTCCTGGCCTTCGCCGCCGGCAATGCTGCCGCACCGCGCAGCGGCGATGCCGGGCAGGAAGCACCGCTTGCCGCGCTGATCGGGGCGGCGGTGGCCAAGGCCGGCAAGCAGGCGGTGCCCCGCGTGGGCCTCGCGGGATTGTTCCTCGACGTCGCGGCGAAGGATGGCGCGGATTATGTGCTGGGCATCGAGGCCGATGCCGGGGATTGGGCGGCGCTGCGCTGCGCGCGCGACCGGGAGCGCGGGCGCAATACGGCGCTAACCGGCATGGGCTGGAGGCTTGCGCGCGCCTGGTCGCTCGCCTGGCTCGCGCGACCGGAGGCGGAGGCGGCGCGCATCGGCGCGCTGCTCGGCGCCGTACCGATGCAAGCTGCACCGGAAGTCGCCGCACCCGATACGGGCCTTGCCGCGCCCTATGCGGCGGCGGAGATCGCGGTGCCTGAAGGGGTGGCGATTCCCGACGTGCCTTTCGCGAGGCTCGCCGAGATTGTGGCGGGCATCGTGACCGCGGAGGCGCCGGTGCATGGCGAGGTGATCGCCGAGCGCCTGCGCCTGCTGTTTGCGCGCGAGACGCTCGCCGCCGCTGATCTGGGGGCCATTGCGCAGGCCGAGAGGCTCGCGCGCCAGCTGCACGGGCTGGTGGAGGAGGGGGGCTTCTGGCGTGCCGAAGGCAGCGTCATCGCCCCGCGCAACCGTCGCGCATGCGCGCCCCTGTTGCGCCGCGTCGCGATGGTCGCACCGGCCGAGATCGAGGTCGCGGCCGCACGCCTGATGGCCGCTGTTCCGGTCGCGACGGAGGGTGAGCTGGTCGCCGGCGTGCAGCGGCTGCTCGGGCTGGAATCTTCCGCGCTCCCCGCCATCGCCGCACGCATTGCGGCGATGGCGGGTGCAGGACGGATCAAGCTACAGGCGTAGCGCCGCGGCCGGCGCGCAGCTCGTCGCGGATTTCCACGAGCAGCACGTCGGTCGGGTTCGGCGGCGCCGGCTCGGCGGGCTTGGCCTCTTCCTTCGCCTTGAAGCGCGACAGCGCCTTGACCAGCCAGAACACGGCGAAGGCGACGATCGCGAACTTGATCACGGCATTGATGAACTTGCCGATGGCCAGGACCGCCGCACCACCCTGGCGCGTTGCGTCGAGCGACGGCTTGCGTTCCCCTGTGATGACGACGAACAGATTCGAGAAGTCGATGCCGCCGATCAGCAGGCCCATGATCGGGTTCACCAGGTCCTCGACCAGCGAGGCTACGATCGCGGTGAAAGCCGCACCGATGATAATACCCACGGCCAGGTCCACCACGCTGCCGCGCATGATGAAGGCCTTGAATTCCCGCATCCAGGCGGGTTCCGGTACGTTAATGGATGGCAGCATGTCTGTTCCCCACCGATTTTGCCGCTGGTCTTAACTGGTCGTTGCGGGCCTGGCCATGCATGCTCTCCTCATGCAGCCCGCACCTTTCTCCCAAAGCGTCACGTTTCTTTATGCCGTCGATCCCTTGCCGTGCCGCCGCTTCTATGCGGAGGTACTGCGGCTGCCGCTGGTGCTGGACCAGGGGCGCTGTGCAATTTTCGCAATTGCCGGCCGAAGCGCATTCCTCGGCATCTGCGAAGCGCGCGGCCCGCGCGAGCTGCGGGAGATTCGCAGCGAGGGTGGCTCCGTTCATACCTTTGTGACGCCGGACGTGGACGGATGGCACGCGCGGCTGCTCGCCGCCGGCGTGGACTCGCTGACTGCGCCGAAACACTCGCTCGAGTACAATGTCTATGGATTTTTTTTCCGAGATCCCGCGGGGTATCTGTTCGAGGTGCAGCGCTTTGCCGCGGAATCCTGGCCGAAGCCCTGAACAACCTGCCCCGGGCCGTCCCGCAATCGGCGCAACCCTTTGCCAAGGGCATGCGTTCATCTCTAGACGCGGAAGCTTTGTGTGCCGCGGACTCAATCGAGGAGATGCGACATGAACAAGAAGATCCTGACGCTCGCCGGGACCCTGGTCGCTGGTGCCATGACCTTCGCCGCCCAGGCCCAGACCGCTGATCAGCGTGCCGAGCCAGGCCGTCAGGCCCCCATGCCAGGCATGCCAAACATGGCGGTTCCCCCCACCCAGCAAACCATGCCGGGGGGCGGCCCCATGCCGAGCATGCCGGGCGGAGCGCCAATGCCTCAAGGCCTGACCTCCGGGGTACCTCAGACCCAGGGAGGGACGATGCCGAACAGCCATACGGTTGATCCCAGCCTACCACGAGGGCTTGTGCCGGCGCCGGGCCGCGATGCGGCGCCGCAGCTTTCGACGGGCGGCGGCAGCCAGCTCCAGCAGCCGGGCCAGACCACCACCCGCTGAGTGAATACGGGCGGCCTGGGGCGATCGAGCCCCGGGCCGCCGCCTACGCCTTGGGGTTTCTGACCCGCGCTTCGCCCCGAAGCGTCGGCAGCCCTATGCCGGTCGCGGCGAAGCCGCCATCGACCGCGACCTCTTGCCCGGTGATGTAGCTGGCTTCTGGGCCACACAGGAAAACGATGGCGTTCGCGAGTTCGCTTTCCAGCCCGTAGCGACCAAGCGGGATCGCGTCGTGGTAGTCCGCGCGGATCTCGGGCGAGTGCACGGCCTTGGCCATGGCGGTGTCCACTGGACCCGGCGCCACCGCATTGACGCGGATGCCGTATTGGGCGAATTCGACGGCCATCTGGCGCGTCAGATGCGCCAGCGCCGCCTTGCTGGTCCCGTAGGCGACACGCAGGGTCGAGGCCCGCAGGCCGGATATCGAAGTCACGTTGACGATGGCACCGCCGCCGCCCCTCCGCATCAGGGGCACTGCCGCCTGCGCGGTCAGAAAAGCGCCGGAGAGATTCACCGCCATCACCTGCTGCCATTCCGCGAAGCTGGTCTCGAGCAATGGCTTGAAGACGGCGATCCCGGCATTGTTCACCAGAGCATCGACGCGGCCGAACGCAACGGCGATGCGCGCGAAGGCGGCCTGGACGGATGCCTCATCGGCGACATCGGTGCGCAAGGGCAGGACGGTGTCGCTTGCCGGCACCGCGTCGATCGCGGTGTCGATGTCGAGCAGCGCGACACGCCAGCCGTCAGCGAGGAACCGGTCCGCCGTTGCGCGCCCGATGCCGCGCGCCGCACCCGTGACCACGGCCACCTTCTGCGCCGGTTCGGCCATGCGAAAACCTCCCTTGCCTGGAGCGCGAGCCTGCCCCGGCGGGCGCGTTCTGCCTATGGGTGGGATCAGAACCGGAAGGTCGCACTCAGCGAAGCGAAGCGCTGCACGCCTCCCCGCTGGCCGTAGAATTCCTCGGTCCGCAGTACCTGCGTGTAGGTGAGCCGCACGCCGGCATACATCACTGCAAGGCCGTACATCGCGTCACCCACGAAGGGCCGGGCGTCGACGCTGCGGCTTTGGCGGTAGGAATTGCCGTCGAGCAGGATGTCGCGGGCGACGGCGCGCCCTTCCACACCCGCGAAGACATACCAGCCGAATTCGCGCGAGCGGGGCTGGAAGAAGGCCGAGCCGGAGAGTGCGGGGCGAACCCGTGCCGGCCCGAAATCCGCATCTAGCCCCTGACCGATGCGGAGGATGCCGCCGACCGCGGCTGTGGTCTGCAAGGTACCAAGGGCTGCGGTGGCCCTGGGCAGCGCTTCGACCTGCAGCCCCGCGAATTGCAGCAGCGGCAGGCGCCAGGTGCGGCTGAGCACCGCGCCGAAGACGAATTCGTCGCGCAGCTGGTAGTTCCAGCCATTCGATGAGGTGGTAGAAATCAGTTCGTGGAAATTGTTCTGGACCTGCCGGCCGAGTGCTGAGGGGCCGATCAGCCCGGCCTGCAACTCGAACAGCGTAAAGCTGGTACCGGCGTCGCGGGCGAGGGAGACGGTGCCGTAGAGCAGGCCGGCATAGGGGCGGTCGCTCGGGTCCGGGTTGCGCCGCTCCGTGTCCTGCGGCGTGAAGATGGAATGGCCCACCGCGGCCCCCCAGCGCAGCTGCCCGGGACCCAGGAGGCCATCCAGCTGCCGGTTGAGCCAGCCCAGGGGCTGCGGCAGCTCGGCCGAGGGCGAGTACCAGGAGAGCTGGACGCCATTGCTGTAGTAGCGGTCGGTGCCGTTGAAGACGTCGTTTTCGAGCGAAAAAGAGAGGGACCCGCGCAGATCGGCCATCGGCGCGGTAGGAGTGGGTGGGATGACCGGGATGACTTGCCCCTTGGCCAAGCCTGGCGCGAGGGCCAGAATGAGCATGACGACGAGTGGCTTGATCGGGTTCATGCTTGCGCCTGGATGTGTCTGTCGCACGGCAACGATGATGCTGGCGGAAGGTTGCCAATCCGGATGGGTGGCCGAGCGGTTTAAGGCAGCGGTCTTGAAAACCGCCGTGGGGGTGACCTCACCGTGGGTTCGAATCCCACCCCATCCGCCAGTTCCCATACCAGCCTTGCTCTCCGCCTGACCAGACGCCGCGCTGAGTGGCAGCTTTCCTGGGGTTTTCGGGGCAGACCTGTTGACTGGCCCGGCGCGGGACCCATCGCAGCATCGTTCTCCGCAGATCGGACGGCATCTGCGTGGCCGGGGCGCTGCGCGGTAATCAAGACGTATCGCCGAACAGGACGCCCCTGCCGCCGACGCCCCCGCCGCCGCCGTGGCCGAGCAGGCACTGGCCGAGTGGGCGCAAACAGGGCCGCCGCGCTGAGGCGCTATTCCGCCAGCACGCCCATGGCGGCGATCAATGCATGATACTTCGCCGCCTCGCCCCGGATCATCTCTTCCAGCGCTTCGCCCACCAGCCATTCGCCGCGCACCAAGCCCAGCTCGTTGCTAAAGGACACGAATTCGGGCTGCCGCAGGGCTTTCTGCACGGCTTCTGCGATGGCGTCCCGCAAGTCTGGCGCCAGGCCGCGTGGCGCCAGCATGGCCCACCAGCTGGTCATGTTCATCGGCCCGTAGCCCAGCTCCTCCAGCGTCGGCACGGCCAATGCCGACACGCGCGCGGGCGTTGTCACGGCCAGCGCCAGTGGGCGGATGCTCGCCGATTGCAGAAAGGGGGTGGCCGGGACGATGCCCTCGAAGATCACATCGATGGTGCCGGCTATCAGATCAGTCAGCGCAGGCGAGCTGCCGCGATACGGAATGTGCTGCATCTCGATCCCCGCGCGCTGGGCGAAGAGGGCGGCGGCCAGATGCTGCACGCTGCCCGGCCCCGTCGAGCCATAGGTCACCCGCCCAGGCCGGGCACGGGCGGCGGCGACAAGGCCGGCGATGTCGGCGATCGGCGCATCCTGGCGCACGACCACCACATGCGACTGCGTCGCCACCATGGAGACGGGGGTGAAATTTTCCGCCCTGGCGCCATCCACCCCGCGCATGACCAGCGGTGCAAGAACCACGGTGTTGATGTTGCCCAAGAACAGCGTGTGTCCATCGGGGGCCGAGCGGGCCACGCCGATCGCCGCGAACGTGCCATTGGCGCCCGAGCGGTTCTCCACGATCACCGGCCGCGCCCAGTCGCGCTGCAATTCGCGGCCCAACCGGCGGGCTACAATGTCGGTGCCGCCGCCGGCGGGATAGCCATCGACGATCACAACCGGGCGGTTCGGAAAGGCTAAAGCGGGGGCGAAGGGCAGGGCGGCAAGGCCGATGGCGGCGCGGCGGCGGATAATGGCAAACTCCTGGCATCATCAAGGTATTGTTTTTATCCGGCGGCCAATATCCCAAGTTGCTTCAATGACGAGGCCGTCAAGGGCATGCACCAGTGAATTATAAGCCCGGTCGACGCCACCTCCAAACAGCTGCCCGAATGCATCGCCTACCGCCCTCCCACCAGCCCTGACGTGGGTCCGGCGGCGGGCGCGCGGGGGCCGAGCTGGCAACCCACCGCCTGTTGCTCGAAGTGGAGGCGCTGCGTGCCGAGGGCATCTCCAGCCGCCAGTTTCGCGTTGGTTCGCACTGCTACGCGGCTTTTCGTTCTGGCTCGCGCATCCACCCAGGACACCATCGAAGCCGCGCGAAAACCTGCGAGGGACCGTTTGTAAACGGTCGCACCCCATCCGCCAGTTCCCATACCAGCCGTGCTCTCCGCCTGACCAGACGCCGCGCTGAGTGGCCGTTCTCCTAGAGCCCCTCCTGCTGCCGCGCGAGAAGCCCGCCGAGGAGGGGATTCGGGAAGCGGCGTTCCAGCGTGACCGCCAAAAACACTTCCGTGATCCCCGGTAGCCGATGCGCCTCCACCAAGCGGCCAGTTGCGAGTTCATCCTGCACAACGATCGGCGGGATCACCGCGAGCCCCGCATCCGCGCGCGCCAGCAGCCTGATCATGGCCATGTCGTCCACCTCGCCCGCGATGTTCACCACGACGCCCA
>JBKJNV010000332.1:0-5288 GCA_046593435.1 Roseomonas sp. | reverse complement strand
GCATCCTGGCCTATCGCTTCGGCATGAACCTGGTCATCTACGCGCTGACCGGCAACTACAAGGGCGACCAGGTGCATGTGCCGGCCATCCTGGAAAGGCTGGGCAATTGACAGATAGGGCGGGCGCATGAGGCAGGCTTTCGCAGGCGTTGACATTGCGCCGATCCTGCCGCTGTGGATGCTGGGCGTGCTCGCCCTGGTCGCGCTGCTGGTGCTGGTCCCCGGCGCCATCCGCCGCGCGCGGGGGGTTGCCTGGCGCGCGGCCGCCTTCGCCCTTTTGCTGCTCGCGCTCGCCAACCCACGCCTGGTGGAGGAGACGCGGGAGACCCGGCCCGACATCGCGCTGCTGGTGATCGACCGCTCGGACAGCGCGCGCATCAACGGGCGCGACCAGCGCATCGAGGCGGCGCGCGAATTGCTCGAACAGCGCATCGCCCGCCTGCCGGAACTGGAGCTGCGTTCCGTCATCGCGGAGGAGGGCGGCAACCAGGGCACGCGCCTGTTCACCGCGATGGAACGGGCGCTGGCCGACATCCCGCGCGCGCGCCTCGCGGGTGTGATCGCGCTCACCGATGGGCAGGCGCATGACGTCCCTGCCACGGCACCGATCGACGCGCCCTTTCACGCGCTGCTCGCCGGCCGCCCGGGCGAGGTGGACCGCCGGCTGCGCGTGATCGAGGCGCCGGGATTCGGCATTGTCGGGCGCAGCGTTGATTTGCGCGTGATGGTCGAGGACCTCGGCGTGCGCGAAGGCGGCGGTGCGGCGGCCATACGTGACGCGGCTGGCGCCGCGATGCTCACCATCCGCCGCGACGGCCAGGCGCCGCGGCAGGAGAGCGTCCCGATCGGTCGCGAGCACCGCATCACCATCCCCATCGAGCGCGGCGGGCCGACCGTGGTGGAGATCGCGGCCGCCCCGCGGCAGGGCGAGGTGAGCACGCTCAACAACCGCCAGATCGTCACCATCACCGGGGTGCGCGACCGGCTGCGCGTGCTTTTGGTGTCAGGCGAACCCCATGCCGGGGAGCGCACCTGGCGGCGCCTGCTCAAGGCCGACCCGAATGTGGACCTGGTGCATTTCACCATCCTGCGCCCACCCGAGAAGGATGATCTCACGCCGCTGAACGAGCTGGCGCTGATCGCCTTTCCGGTGCGCGAGCTGTTCCAGGTGAAGCTGCGCGACTTCGACCTGGTGGTCTTCGACCGCTTCGCCAATCGCGGCATTCTGCCGCCTGTCTACCTGCGCAACATCGCCGACTACGTGCGCAATGGCGGCGCCCTGCTGATGAGCGCGGGGCCGGAATTCTCGGGCCCGATCAGCCTGGCCCTCACGCCGCTGGGTGCGGTGCTGCCGGCGCGCCCGGCCGGCGCACAGGCCGTGGTGGAAGGCGCCTTCCGCCCCCGCGTCTCCGCACCCGGCGCGCGCCATCCGGTCACCGAGGGGCTCACGCCGCCCGATGCCGAGCCCAGCTGGGGCCGGTGGTACCGCTACCTCCGCGCCGAGCAGCGCGCCGGCACGACGGTGATGGAAGCCCCCGGCGGCGCACCGCTGCTGGTCCTCGACCGGGTGGGCGAGGGCCGCGTCGCGCTGATGCTGTCTGATCACATCTGGCTGTGGTCGCGCGGCCATGATGGCGGCGGCCCGCAACAGGAGGTGCTGCGCCGCATCGCCCATTGGCTGATGCGCGAGCCGGAACTCGAGGAGGAGGACCTCTCCGCCCGGATCGAGTCCGGCAGCCTGACCGTCACCCGGCGCAGCGTTGACGCCGGCGCCCCGCCCGAGATCGCGGTCACCGCGCCCGACGGCACCATCACGCGCGCCCGGCCGGAGCCCGGTGCGGGCGGCCGCGCGGTGCTGCGCGTGGGCGCGAACCAGCCCGGTGTCTGGCAGGCGAGCGATGGGCGGCGCACCGCGTTTGCCGCCTCCGCGGCGATCAACCCGCTGGAGATCGCGGATTTGCGCGCCGATGACCAGCGCCTACGCCCGATCGCGCAGGCAACCGGCGGGGCAATCCGCTGGCTCGGCACAGCGGAGGCGCCGACCCTGCCAGACATCCGCCGCGTCACGGCAGGGCGCGACGCCGCCGGGCCGAGCTGGATCGGGTTGCGGCGCAATGCGGACCACACGGTGACCGGCATTTCGGCGCTGCCGCTGCTGCCGCCCTGGCTGGCCCTGCCGCTGGTCCTCGGCGTGGCCGTGTTCGCCTGGCGGCGCGAGGGGCGGTGAATATTTCCCCACGGCGCGAACTCGGCTAGAACCCCGCCATGCGCATCACCCTGCCGCTCGCCCTGGTCTGCTCTCTCGCTGCGCTGCCGGCGCTTGCCCAGTCCGGCGGCTTCAGCGGCCCGGGGGGCATCCCAACGCCGCAGGCACGGCCAGCCGCCACTCCGGCGGGACCGCCACCCGCCCTGCCCGGCCTTGCGGCCCGCCGCGCGCCGGAGCCGATCCCGGCCGACACCACCCGCGTGCTGGAGCCCACGGCAGCCTTGTTCGACGCCATCACCCGCGGCGACCTGCCGGCCGCGCGCGACGCGGTGGCGCGCGGTGCAGACCTTGATCAGCGCAACGTGCTCGGACTCACGGCAATCGATGCCGCCGTCGATCGCGGCCGCAACGAGATCCTGTTCTACCTGCTCTCCGCACGCACGACCGCACGCAACCCGGCACCGCCGCCCGAGGCCAATGACACGCCGCAGCAGCGCGCAGCCCGGCAGCGCGCCCTGGCCGCCGAGCGCCTGGCGGCCGAGCGCGCCGCTGCACGCTCTGCCACGGCGGTCGCCCCGGTGCAGCGCGCCGCCGCACCGCAATCGCCGCGCCTTTTCGCCAATGACGGCGGCGCACCGCGCCCGGAGGTCGGTTTCCTGGGCTTCGATGCAGGGCGCGGGCGTTAGGCAGGATCTGCGCTGACGAAAGCGCCGATCATGGTCCAGCATTTGTCTGGTCGCGTGATTCACGGCTCCGGCCGTTCCAGCCTTCGGCGATCGTGCTCTCGCAGGGGCCGAGCGATGCACGGCATGTCGTCGCTGTGATCAAAGCGAATTTTGCCGCTGATTGTACCGTCGGGTTCAATTTCGGCGTCGCCATCACCTGACACCTCGGTGCCTTCGTCGCTTCTGCTGAAGTCGAAATGGACGACTGCGGCGCTGTAGGCCCAGGCAAGGCTCAGCTGGATCACGCCGAACTCGATATGACGGCCAGTATCATCGCGTTGGAGGTGGCCCGGACCGAGCATGTCGCCAGCTGGCCGCGTCGCTTCGCGCGGCCAGCCCTGCTATGCCTACTCACCTAGCGAAGCGCGGTCGCACCCGCAGCCGCGATTACGCCATCCTGCGGCGCTGTTCCTCCTGAGACGCCAATGGCGCCGACGATGCGCCCCTCTCGCATCAGCAACACACCGCCCTCGATCGGCATGACACCCAGGCCGAGTATGGCATTGCGCCCGCCGGCGACGGCCTCCTCAAACACCTTGGTCGGGCGACGGAACTCGACGGCCGTGCGCGCTTTTTCCAGGGCGACCCGTATCGACCCAAGCTGCGTGTTATCGGAGCGCTCAAAGGCGACGAGGTGCCCTCCAGAATCAACAACTGCAACAGCCATTGGAAAACTCTGCCTCGTGGCCTCCGCCAGAGCTGCGCCGATCACGCGTCGAGCATCCTCAATGCCAATCGGCGTGCCATAGGCCGGTGGCGCGGCTTGTCCCCAAACGGTTCCTGAACTGGCCGCCAGTAAAGCGGCGCACAGCATAAGACGACGCATCACACCCTCCCTTGCTCTCCTCGTCGATGGTGGCTGAAAGGTCATCCAATCAGGCGCATCCATCGCGAGGCCAGCAGCATGTTCACATGAATCGCCAACAAAGCGAAAGTTGACCTCTCTGGCGGGCCTACCCGCTTGAACGAGCTGTAAATCCGGGACATCGGCGCCACAGATGCACCGCATCACACCTTTAGAGCGAACTCCGTTTCACTGCGTTCGCCGCAAATGCTCTAGCCCCATGTTTATAGAGCAAATTTCCCCTCGCGGCCTCGGGCGCGGCTCGCTCGCCGCGCCCCGCGCCCCACCATCGCCCGTGCGGGGTTTGCTTTAACCCTTCTCCCAGCCCTGGGCGCCTTGCCTGAGGTAGCTCAGCGTATGCCCGGCCGCCTTTGCCGCCGCCCACCGGACGCGCGCCGCGGCGGTCGCTTCCTCGTCATTGCCGTCGAACAGGTCCAGCACGCGGTCATAATCCGTGGCCCGCTCTGTGGTGGCGCCATCCAGCAGCAGCAGGAAACGCGCGCCATTGGCCGCCGGGGTGTCTTCCACGGACAGCAGGATGGGCTGGTGCTCGGCGTGCGGCGCATCGGCGCGGCCGTGCGGCAGCCAGTCCGGGTCGCCTGAGAGCCACAGTGCCGCGTCCAACGCCTCCAGCCCCTGGGCGGAACCGCACAGGATATGCGCGCGGCCACCACCTGCCAGGATGCGGCCGAGCAGTTTTGGCGCGGCCGCCATCGTGCTGGTTCGCGTCAGGTGGTAGAAGCCGATCTCGGCCATCAGCGCTCCGCCTCAAAGCGCATCGCCACCAGGCGGTCGAGCAGGCGCGCGCCGAAACCCGACGCTCCCTTGGGGCCCAGGGCATCATCCTCCGCCCGCGTCTCGACACCGGCGATGTCCAGATGCGCCCAGGGCAAGGGGCCGGCGAATTCGCGCAGGAAGGCGGCTGCGTGGCATGCATCGGGCAGCAGCCGGCCGCCGAAGGCGCCGGATCCGGCGGGGGCGCATTGGCGGATATCGGCAATGTCGCTGTTCAAATCCTCGCGGTGCCGCGCCGTGATCGGCATCGGCCAGAGCGGTTCGCCCACCGCCACCCCCGCCGCCACGAGCGCGGCGGCAAGCGGCGGGTCATTGCCAAACACCCCGGCCCGGTGATGACCAAGTGCCGTGACGATCGAGCCGGTGAGTGTGGCGAGATCGATCATCGCCTGCGGCCGGTGCTGCCGCGCGTGGTGCAGCGCATCGGCCAGCACCAGCCTGCCCTCGGCGTCGGTGTCCATCACCTCCACGGTGCGTCCCGAGAGCGTCCGCAGTACGTCGCCGGGCCGGTAGCTGGCCCCGCCCGTCGCGTTCTCCGCAATCGCGAGGATGGCCATGGCCGGTGCGGGCGAACGGCGCAGCGCGAGGGCCAGCATGGCACCGGCACAGGCTGCGGCACCGGCCATGTCCGCACGCATCTCCTCCATCCCCGCCGCCGGCTTGATCGAGATGCCTCCCGTGTCGAAGCACAGCCCGTTGCCTTCATCGGCAAGGGGCTG
>JBKJNV010000213.1:0-3634 GCA_046593435.1 Roseomonas sp. | reverse complement strand
GCGCGCGGCATGGTGTAGTCCATCATGGAGCCCGAGACGAGCTGGCCCTGGTCGTCATAAAGGCAGGCTTCCAGCAGCGCCTGGCCGATGCCCTGCGCCACGCCACCCTGGACCTGGCCCTCGACGATCATCGGGTTGATGACGCGGCCCACATCATCCACGGCGGTGAAGTTCACCATCGCGACGTGGCCGGTCTCGGTGTCGATCTCCACTTCCGCGATGTGGCAGCCGCCGGGGTAGGTGAAGTTCTTCGGGTCGTAGAAGGCGGTCTCCTCCAGCCCCGGCTCGATCTCGTCAATGGGGTAGTTGTGCGGCACATAGGCGGCCACCGAGATATCGACCAGCGCCTTGGTCTTGTCCGTGCCCGCGACGCGGAAAACCCCCCGCTCGAATTCGATGTCCTCGACACTCGCTTCCATCAGGTGCGCGGCGATGCGCTTGCCCTTCGCGATGATCTTGTCCATCGCCTTCATCATCGCAGACCCACCCACCGCCATGGACCGGCTGCCATAGGTGCCCATCCCGAACGGCACCTTGGCCGTGTCGCCATGCACGATATCGACCTGGGATGTCGGCACGCCGAGCTTGTCGGCGACCAGCTGCGCGAAGGTCGTCTCATGCCCCTGCCCGTGGCTATGCGCCCCGGTCAGTACAGTGACCGAACCGGTCGGATGCACCCGGATGGTGCCGACCTCATACAGCCCCGCCCGCGCGCCGAGCGAACCCACCACGGCCGAAGGCGCGATGCCGCAGGCTTCGAGGTAGGTCGAAATCCCAATGCCGCGCAGCTTGCCGCGCTTGGCCGCCTCCGCGCGCCGCGTCTCGAACCCGGCCCAGTCGGCGGTCTCCAGGCAGGCGGCGAGCGTGGATTGGTAGTCGCCGCTGTCGTATTGAAGTGCGACCGGCGTCTGATACGGGAATGCGTCCACGGGGATGAAATTCCGCCGCCGCAGCTCCACCCGGTCAATGCCGAGCTCACGCGCCGAGACATCCATCAGCCGTTCCAGCAGATAGGTCGCCTCCGGCCGCCCGGCGCCGCGATAGGCGTCCACGGGCACCGTGTTGGTGAACACCGCCTTGACCTCGGCATAGATCACCGGCGTCGCGTAGCAGCCCGCGAGCAGCGTCGCATACAGGTAGGTCGGCACGCAGGGCGCGAAGGTGGACAGATACGCGCCCATGTTGGCCTGCGTCGCAACCCGCAGCGCGAGGATCTTGCCCTGCGCGTCAAAGGCGAATTCGGCGCGGCTCACATGGTCGCGGCCATGCGCGTCCGACATGAAGGATTCCGTCCGGTCCGCCACCCACTTCACTGGGCGCTTCACCTGCGCCGAGCCCCAGCAGACCAGCGCTTCCTCGGCGTAATGGTAGATCTTGGACCCGAAACCACCGCCCACGTCGGGGGCGACGACGCGCACCTTGCTCTCGGGCAGCTTGAGCACGTGCGCGGACATCAGCAGCCGGATCACATGCGGGTTCTGACTGGTGGTGTGGAGCGTGTAGTCGCCGCTGAAACGGTCGAACTCGCCCACTGCCGCACGGGGCTCCATCGCGTTGGGCACCAGGCGATTGTTGATGAGATCCAGGCCCACCACCTTGTGCGCCACGGCAAAGGCCGCATCGACGATGGCCTTGTCGCCGATATGCCAGTCATAGCAAAGATTGCCGGCCACACCCTCATGGATCGGCGTGGCACCGGGGCGCAGCGCGGCCGCCATGGTCGCCGACGCCTCGATCACCTCATAATCGACCTCGATCGCCTCGGCCGCGTCACGCGCCTGGGCGCGGGTCTCGGCGACGACGAGCACGACAGGGTCGCCCACATGCCGCACCCGCTCATGCGCGAGCACCGGGTGCGGCGGCTCTGCCATCGGCGAGCCATCCTTGTTGTGGATCTGCCACCCGCAGGGGATGCCACCGAGCCCGGCGGCCTGAGTGTCCGCTCCTGTGAAGACGCCGACCACACCCGGCATCGCCTTCGCTGAGGTGGTGTCGACGCGCTTGAGCAGGGCATGGGCGTGGGGGCTGCGCAGGATCCAGGCATAAACCTGTCCCGGACGGTTCAGGTCATCGACGTAGTTGCCGTGGCCCTGGAGGAAACGGGAGTCTTCCTTGCGGCGCAGGCTCGCGCCGATGCCCTCGAAGATGGCGTTCATTGGCTTCCCTTCCCTAAGGAAGACCGGGGGAAATGAATTTCCCCCGACCCCCATTCTTTTATTTTTGATTTTTTGGTGCTGACCCCGCGACCAGAGGTCTGGGGAAATTTCTTTCCCCAGACTTTCTCACTCGGCGGCGCGGGCGAGTTCCGACACGCGGCCATGCATCACATCCTGGGCCGCTGCGATGGCCTTGACGATGTTGTGGTAGCCCGTGCAGCGGCAGAGATTGCCCTCCAGGCCCTCACGGATTTCCTGCTCGCTCAGGCCCTGCGGGTTCTTCTGCACCAGGTCGATGGCGCTCATCACCATGCCCGGCGTGCAGAAGCCGCATTGCAGGGCGTGGTATTCACGAAACGCTTCCTGCATCGGGTGCAGCGTGCCGTCAGCGGCGGCCAGGCCCTCGATCGTGGTGACGGAGGTGCCATTGGCGGCCACCGCGAGCACGGTGCAGGCCTTGGCACTCTCGCCATCGATATGCACCACGCAGGCGCCGCACTGGCTGGTGTCGCAGCCCACATGGGTCCCTGTCAGGCGCAGCGTCTCGCGCAGAAGGTCGACCAGGAGCGTGCGCCCCTCGACCGTTGCCGTATGGCTCTTTCCGTTAACCGTCAGCGTAACCTGCGGCATGAGCGTCTCCCGATCTTTTGGCGGCGCCTCATGGCACCGGTCCCTCGCGCGGAGCCTCGCTCCGCACCCCTACCCGCGTCAAGCGGATCAATGCGCGGCAATGAGATCCGCACCCTTGGCACCGGCCAGCGGGTTCTCCGCCGCGGGCCGGTCATGCAGATGGCACGCCGCAAAATGGCCCGTATCGGTCGGCTTCAGCAGCGGCTCATCCACCCGGCAGCGGTCGAAGGCATAGCCGCAGCGCGTGTGGAAGCGGCAACCCTTGGGCGGGTTGATCGGGCTGGGCACATCGCCCTTGAGGATGATCCGCTCCCGCTGGGCGCCGGGCATGGCCACCGGAACGGCCGAAAGCAGCGCCTCGGTGTAGGGATGCTTCGGGGCCGAGAACAGGTCGCGCTTGGAGGCCACCTCCACGATCTTGCCCAGGTACATCACCGCGACGCGGTGGGTCATATGCTCCACGATCGCGAGGTCATGGCTGATGAACAGCATCGCAAGGCCGAGTTCCTTCTGCAGATCCTGCAGCAGGTTCACGATCTGCGCCTTGACCGAAACGTCCAGCGCCGAGACCGCCTCGTCGCAGATGATGATGTCGGGCTCGGCCGCGAGAGCCCGCGCGATACCGATGCGCTGGCGCTGCCCGCCCGAGAATTCATGCGGCCAGCGGCCCATGGCGTCGCGCGGCAGCCGCACCCGGTCCATCAACTGGCCAAGGCGCTCATCGAGTTCCGCCTTGTTCTTGGCGAGGCCGAAATTGCGGATCGGCTCGGCCAGGATGTCGCGCACCCGCATGCGCGGGTTGAGGCTGCTGTAGGGATCCTGGAACACCACCTGGATGCGCCGGCGCA
>JBKJNV010000126.1:0-8217 GCA_046593435.1 Roseomonas sp. | reverse complement strand
GCACGTCTCGCCCGAGAGTTTCATCGGTGGCCCGCTGGCGCTGCTGCGCACCGGCGATGTGGTGACCATCGACGTGGATGCGCGCTCGATCCGCATGGAGGTGCCCGATGACGAGATCGCGCGCCGCCGCGCCGCGTGGGTGCCGCCGGCACCGCGCTATGAACGCGGCTATGGCTATGCCTTCTCGAAGCACATCGAGCAGGCCGACCAGGGCTGCGACTTCGATTTCCTGCGCACCGATTTCGGTGCGCCGGTGGAGGAGCCCGCGATCTACTGAGGCCAAGCGCGCGGCTTCAGCCGCGCGCCGCCCTTCAGCGCTGAACCCGTCCCGCCCATCTTCTTCAGCGCGGGACCCGTCCCGCCCAAAGTCTCAGCGCGGGACCCGTCCCGCCCAAAGTCTCAGCGCGGGACCCGTCCCGCGACGCACTCCGCCATGGCAATGCCCGCCGCGCTGAGCCCGGTGGCGCTCAGCCGCAGCGCCTCGGCGCGCCCGGTGTCGAGGAAGACTTCCCGCGCGCGGGCCCAATCCATTGAGAACTCCGTCGTGCTGACCGCCCGGAAGCCGCCCGGGAACTGCCCGGTCACTTGAAAACCGATGCTCCGCCCCTCCGCCACCAGCGCGAGGGGGGTGCCGACCGGCGCGCTCACATGCACGCCGCCGATATTCTCGGCGAGCTCCAGCTCGGGCCGCGCTGCCGGGGGCGAAGCGGCCGCGGGCGGGCGGGCGCCGGGGCGGGGCGCCGGGGCGGCAGCGGCCGGAGCAGGGCGGACCAGCAGGCGCAGTTGGTGCGCCGGCGCCAGGCTCACGCCCGCCATCAGGCAGCGTCGGTCCGTGCCCGTCAGGGAGACGGTCCAGTCGCCCGACTGCCGCTCCCACACCGGTACGGCGCCACCTTGTGCGCTGGCCGGCCCAACCCCGCCCATCGCCAAAGCCGCACCGGCCGCCAGCAGCGGCAGCGTCCCCCAGATTTGCGCCATCCAAGCCCCCCAAAAGCAGCGGGCGCGGAGGTTTCCCCCCGCGCCCGCCAAACCTCGCCCGGACAGGGGCGTTCAGGCAACCCGCTCGCCGTGCAGCGACACGTCGAGGCCCTCGCGCTCCTCCTCCTCGGCCACCCGCAGGCCGACGATCGCATCCACGATCTTGAGCAGCACGAAGGTGCCCACCGCCGAGAACAGCATGGTCGCACCCACCGCATAGACCTGGATCAGCACCAGATCGATGCTGCCCGAGGTGCCCGCCGGCGACGCCGTGGTGGCCGACAGCGGCCCATAGGCGAAGATGCCGGTCAGCAGGGCGCCCACGATGCCGCAGATGCCGTGCACACCAAACGCGTCGAGGCTGTCGTCATAGCCCAGCGCATGCTTGAGGCCTGTCGCACCCCAGAAGCCCGCGAGGCCGGCGACCAGGCCGATGATCAGCGCCGGGCCAGGCAGCACGAAGCCCGCCGCCGGCGTGATTGCGACCAGCCCCGCCACCGCGCCGGAGATAGCGCCAAGGACCGAGGGTTTCCCCTTGGTCGCCCACTCGCCGATCATCCAGGCCAGGGCGGCCGCAGCGGCGGCAAGCTGGGTGACCAGCATCGCCATGCCCGCACGACCATTGGCGCCGGCCGCGGACCCGGCATTGAAACCGAACCAGCCCACCCACAGAAGGCTGGCGCCGATAACCGCCAGGCCAAGATTGTAGGGCGCCATGTTGTCCGACCCGTAGCCAACGCGCTTGCCGAGCACGAGCGCGCACATCAGCCCGGCGATACCGGCATTGATGTGCACCACGGTGCCGCCAGCGAAATCCAGCGCGCCGAGCGCGAAGATCCAGCCATTCGGATGCCAGACCCAATGCGCGACGGGCGCGTAGATCAGCACCGACCAAAGCCCGGTGAAGACCAGCAGCGCGGAGAACTTCATCCGGTCCGCGAACGCACCGGCGATCAGAGCCGGGGTGATGATGGCGAAGGTCATCTGGAACATCACGAAGACCGTCTCAGGGATGGTGAGCGCAATCGCCGCCTCGCCCGGACCAAGCGTGAAGGGCTTGTCCCAGTTCTCCGCGATGCCCGAGAGCATGACCCGCGACAAGTCACCGATATAGGCATTGCCTTCGCCAAACGCGATGGAATAGCCGATCACGACCCACAGCACTGTCACCAGCGCGGCGATCGCGAAGGACTGCATCATGGTCGCGAGCAGGTTCTTCTTGCGCACCATCCCCGCGTAGAACAGCGCGAGGCCCGGGATGGTCATCATCAGGACCAGGGCGGTGGAGGTCAGCATCCAGGCGGTGTCGCCCGTGTCGATCTTGGGCGGCTCGGCCTGGGCAAAGGCCGGCCCGGAGGCCAGCACAGCCATGGCGAGCGCACCGCGCGCAAGCATCCTCATGCTCTCAATTCCCCTGTCTCTCGTGTCATGCTCGTGTTCCGCCTCAGATCGCCGAGGCGTCGGTTTCGCCGGTCCGGATGCGCAGCGCGCGCTCCACATCCATCACGAAAATCTTGCCGTCGCCGATCTTGCCGGTGCGCGCGGTAACCGCGATGGCTTCCACCACAGCGTCGACCAGTTCATCGGCGACGACGACCTCGATCTTCACCTTGGGCAGGAAGCTCACCTGATACTCCGCCCCGCGGTAGATCTCGGTCTGACCCTTCTGCCGACCGAAGCCCTTCACCTCGGTGACGGTGAGACCCTGGACGCCGAGCGGGGTGAGTGCTTCGCGCACCTCGTCCAGCTTGAAGGGCTTGATGATGGCAGTGACCATCTTCATGGCGCGGAGGATCCTTTCTTGGCCTTAGGGCTTTCGCTATCCAAGAGCCGTGCCATTGCGCAGGACGAGCCCTTCGCCTGATCCTCGCGATTTCTGCCTACAAATTCGGCAGGAATACTGCCTATTTATTGGTCATGCGCCTGCCCCTGCCGCGGTTGCGCCGAGCCCCCATATCCGGGGCTAGCCAAGGAGACGCCCATCGATGCCACCCGCCGAGACCAGCCACGACGTCGCCATCATCGGCGCCGGCCCGGTCGGCGCGACCCTTGCGGCGCTTCTCGCCGCCGAGGGCGTCTCTGCCGCCATCGTCGATGCCGCACCGCTGCCGCCGATGGAAATGCCCGCGTTCGACGGGCGCTGCTACGCCATCGCACTCGCCTCCCAACGAATCCTGGACCGGGCCGGCATCTGGGACCGCCTGCCCGAGCCGCCCTGCCCTATCAAGAACATCCGCATCGCCGATGGCCGTCCCGGTGAGCGCGCCTCGCCGCTGTCGCTGCATTTCGCCGGCGACGAGGTGGGTGAGGACGCATTCGGCTGGATGGTGGAAGCCCGCGCGCTGCGCGTGGCGCTGAATGCACGCCTGCCCTCGCTGCCGAGCCTCTCCGTGCACGCGCCGGCGACGGCCACGGTCACGCGTGACGCGGAGGGCGCGCGCATCGTGCTCTCAGACGGCACCCGCCTGCGGGCCCGGCTGGTGGTCGCGGCCGAAGGGCGCGGCTCACCGCTTCGACGAGAGGCGGGCATCCGCATCTCCACGCTCGACTATGGCTGCACCGGCCTGGTCGGCGCGATCGCGCATGAGCGGCCGCACAACAACACCGCGCTCGAGAAATTCCTCCCCAACGGGCCCTTCGCGCAGCTGCCGATCAACGGCACCCCCGAGCACCCGCATGCCAGCGCCATCGTCTGGTCCGACCGTACCGGGATCGCGCGCAAGGTGCTGGCCATGGATGACGCGCAGTACGGGCGCGAGATCGCGCGGCGCATGGGCGACCACCTGGGCGCCATCCGGCCGATCGGCCGGCGCTGGTCCTACCCGCTCAGCGCGCTGCACGCGCATCGCTATACGGCGATGAGGCTGGCGCTGGTGGGCGATGCCGCGCACGGCATCCATCCCATCGCGGGGCAGGGTCTGAACCTGGGTTTCCGCGACGTGGGCGCGTTGGCTGGCCTGATCGCGGAGGCGCATCACGCAAGCGAGGATGTCGGCAGCCCCGCGCTGCTCGCGCGCTACCAGGCCGCGCGGCGGCCCGATGCGCTGCTGATGCTGGGCGCGACGCACGTGCTAGAGCGGCTGTTCGGCAATGACTTCGCGCCCGTGCGCATCGCCCGGCGGCTGGGTATTGCAGCGGTCGGGCGCATTCCGCCGCTGAAGCGCTTTTTCATTCGCCGCGCGATGGGCACCGCCTGATGGATCAGGGCTGAATCCCGAAGGTCGCGGCGAAGCCCGCCTCGCCGGCCCGCGTCACGCGCAGGGCACGCGAGCCCACGATGCGCGTGACCCATCCCAGGTCAAGGCAGCGGGAACATAGCGCGGCGCCGAGTTGGCCCGCGAGGTGTGGCCGCCGCTCGCTCCAGTCCAGGCAGGGCCGGCAGAACAGCCTTCCCTTGCGCGACGTACCGCTCGGCCGCGCCGCGACACCGAGCCCGGCCAGCATCGCCTCTCCGGCCGGCGTGATGGCCCCGCCATCGGCGGAGAGTTCGATTTGCCCACGCGCCTGCATGGCATCCGCGATCCCGACCGCGAGCCGGCCGGCGAGGTGGTCGTAGCAAGTGCGCGCCGCCCGCAGCGTGGCATCGGCCGGCCCGACGCGGAGCGGCTTGGCCTGGCGCAGCCCGGCGCCGGCCACCGCCATGATCCCTTCCAGCATGCGCGCAATCGCGGGCGAGGCGAGGCGATGGTAGCGGTGCCGCCCCTGCCGCTCCACAGCGAGCAGCCCGGCCTCGACCATGCGCGAAAGATGGGCGCTGGCGGTCTGTGGCATGACCCCGGCCGCGCGGGACAACTCGGTCGCGGTCAGCGCCCGTCCATCCATCAGCGCAGACAGCATCGCCGCGCGCGCGGGTTCGGCTACCATGGCGGCGGTCTCAGCGATGGCGGCGATACTGACCATGGCGGCGTCTCCCTGCGGTGCACCCTAGCCTAGCCGCGGCCCGCAGCGGAGACTTCGCCCACCACCGCAGCATCCGCGGCGCCAGTACGGCAGAGTGCCACCATCATGGATCAACCGATGCGCGATCGAGGCTTCCGCGGCTGGCGCGTCACCTGGGCGGCCTTTGTCGTCGCGGCCTTTGGCTGGGGCGTGGGTTTTTATGGCCCGCCCGTGTTCCTGTTCGCGGTGCAGGATAGCCGCGGCTGGTCGGTCGCGCTGGTCTCGGCGGCGGTCACCAGCCACTACCTTTGCGGTGCGGTGGTGATCGCGAACCTGCCGCGGATCTATGCGCGCTTCGGCCTGGCGCCGGTCACCCGGCTCGGGGGCTGCCTGGCCGGGCTGGGCGTGCTTGGCTGGGCCCTGGCCGCAACACCGTCGCAGCTATTCGCCGCGACCCTGCTGAGCGGCAGCGGCTGGGCGATGACCGGGGGTGCGGCGATCAACGCCATGGTCTCTCCCTGGTTCCAGCGGCGGCGTCCGGCGGCACTCGGCACCGCCTATAACGGGGCCAGCATCGGCGGCGTGGTGTTCTCGCCGCTTTGGGTCGTGCTGATCAGCGCGCTGGGCTTCGCCGGTGCCGCCGCGCTGATCGGTGGTGCGATGGCACTGGTGCTGTGGTGGCTCTCCGGGCGCTATTTTGCCGGTGGCCCGGCGGAATTCGGCCAGGTCCCGGATGGCGAGGTGCGACCGCCCGCGACGGCGCGCATCGAACCGGTGCACGCCGCGCTGCCTGGCCGCGCGCTGTGGGCCAACCGCCGGTTCACCACTTTGGTGCTGGCGACCGCGCTGGGGCTTTTTGCGCAGGTCGGGCTGATCACGCACCTGGTGTCGCTGGTGGCCGTACCGATGGGTGCGCAGAATGCCGGGTTGGCGGCAGGACTTGCGACGGTGTGTGCCGTGATCGGACGCACGGCGCTCGGCTGGCTCCTGTCGCGCGGCGGCGACCGGCGCGTGGCGGCGGCGCTCAATGGCCTGGTGCAGATCGCAGGCTCACTCGCCTTCCTGGCCTCAGGGGGGACGGATGTGGCGCTGTTGCTGCTGGGTATCGTGCTGTTCGGCCTTGGCCTGGGCAATGCGACCTCGCTGGCGCCGATGATCGCGCAGCGCGATTTCACGCCGCTCGACACTGCCCGCGCCGTGGCCCTGGTGACAGCGTGCAGCCAGGGCGCCTACGCCTTTGCGCCCGCGGCGTTCGGGCTGCTGCGCATGCTGGAGCCGCACTGGTTCTTCGTTGCGGCAGCGCTCATCCAAGTGGCCGCCGCGGTGGTCATTCTCGCAGGCCGTCACCGGCCTTGAGCCAAGGTGCCCGCCACATCGGGGAAGACGCACTGACAAGCCTTGCCCCAGACGATCGGCTTGCCGGCGTTGCGCGTGGCCTGAGCGGCGCCCTGCTGGCCAGCAGGGCAATCGCGCGACGGGCACGCCAGACGAAATCCGCCGAATGCCCGCTCACCACCACTGCGGTCTTCGTATCCGACCCTCCCCCCGTCACGATGCATTCGCGGCTACGCGCGTGCGGGGACGAGGTTGACACGACAGCGCCCAAGTCTGAGCCTCCCGTCAAAGCAGGGAGGTCGCCATGGCCGGCGCAGATCAGACGAAAAAGCCGTTCCGCCTGCGCAGCCAGCGCTGGTTCGACGACCCCGAAGACCCAGGCATGACCGCGCTCTACATCGAGCGCATGCTGAACTACGGGCTGACGCGCGGGGAGCTGCAATCGGGCAAGCCGGTGATCGGCATCGCGCAGACCGGGTCCGACATCGCGCCCTGCAACCGCCACCACATCGAGTTGGCCGTGCGCACCAAGGCGGGCATCCGCGACGCCGGTGGCATTCCGCTGGAATTCCCGATTCATCCGATCCAGGAAACCGGCAAGCGCCCAACTGCGGCGCTGGACCGCAACCTCGCCTACCTCTCGCTGGTCGAAGTGCTGCACGGCTATCCGCTCGACGGCGTCGTGCTCACCACCGGCTGCGACAAGACCACACCCGCCTGCCTGATGGGCGCGGCCACGATGAACATTCCCGCAATCGTGCTGAGCGGTGGGCCGATGCTCGACGGTCACCACAAGGGCCAGCTCACCGGCTCGGGAACCATTGTCTGGGCGGCGCGCAAGCAGCTTGCCCAGGGGCTGATCGACTACAACGGCTTCATGGATTTGGTGGCCAGCAGCGCGCCCAGCGTCGGGCACTGCAACACCATGGGCACGGCGCTGTCGATGAACTCGCTCGCCGAAGCGCTGGGCATGTCGCTGCCAGGCTGCGCCTCCATCCCCGCGCCCTACCGTGAGCGCGGCCAGATGGCCTATGAGACCGGGCGGCGCATCGTCGCGATGGTGGCGGAGAACCTCCGCCCCTCGGACATCATGACGCGCGCCGCGTTCGAGAACACCATCGCCTGCGCCTCCGCCATCGGGGCGTCCACGAATTGCCCGCCGCACATCATCGCGATCGCGCGGCACATGGGCGTCGAGCTCGCCATCGAGGATTGGCAGACCATCGGCCACGACATCCCGCTTCTGGTGGACTGCCAGCCGGCGGGGCGCTTCCTTGGCGAGGCCTTCCACCGCGCTGGCGGCGTGCCCGCCGTGATGGCGGAGTTGCTCCGCGCCGGAAAGCTCGACACCTCCGCCATCACGGTGACAGGGCGCTCCATCGCGCAGGACCTGGACACCGCGGTCGAGGGTGACCGCGAAGTCATCCGCGCCTATGCCGCGCCGATGAAGGAGCGCGCGGGCTTCGTCATCCTCTCGGGCAACCTGTTCGACAATGCGGTGATGAAAGTCTCGGTCATCGACGAAGCCTTCCGCCGCCGCTTCCTCACCAACCCGCCCGATGTGTTCGAAGGCAAGGTGGTGGTCTTCGAAGGCCCTGAGGACTACCACGACCGCATCGAGGACCCGTCGCTCGGCATCGACGCGCAGACCGTGCTGGTCATTCGCAACTGCGGCCCGGTCGGCTACCCGGGCAGCGCCGAGGTGGTGAACATGCAGCCGCCCGCCGCCCTGCTCGCGCAGGGGATCGACGCCCTGCCGACCATGGGCGATGGGCGCCAGAGCGGGACCTCCGGCAGCCCGTCCATCCTCAACATCTCGCCCGAGGCCGCCGTCGGCGGCGGGCTGGCGCTGCTGCAATCGGGCGACCCGATCCGCATCGATCTCAACACGCGGAAGGTGGATGTGCTGATCCCGCCGGAAGAACTCGCGGCGCGGCGGGCGGCCTGGAGGCCACCAAATTTGCTGAACAAGACACCGTGGGAGGAGATCTACCGCTCCATGGTGGGCCAGCTCGGCACCGGGGG
>JBKJNV010000098.1:0-10740 GCA_046593435.1 Roseomonas sp. | reverse complement strand
CCGCGCTGCTGCGCCGCATCCCACACATGATAAAAACCATCGCCGCCCAGGCCTGACATGTGCGGTTCCACCACCCCGAGCGTGAGGGCCACCGCGACCGCCGCATCCGCCGCATTGCCACCCGCACGCAGCACATCAAGCCCCGCCTGGGTCGCGACCGGATGGTTGGAAGCGACCGCACCACGGCGGCCCATGATCAGCGGACGATGCGCGCGCATCCTCAATTCGCCCCCAGGTTCATGCGGCTCACGATCGGCGACCAGCGCGCCATCTCGGCCTGCACATGCGCGGCCGCAGCCGCCGGCGAAGAGTCGGGCCACAATTCCACCGAGGCGGAAGCAAGGCGCGTGGCCATCGCCGGGTCCGCCAGCGCGCGGCGGGCGGCGTCGGTGAGGATGGCCACGATCTCGGGCGGCGTGCCCGGCTTGGCGTAGAGCACCTGCCACGCCGTCAGCTCATAATTCGCCACCCCCGACTGCGCGAGGCTCGGCAGGCCGGGCACCAGCGCGGATGGCTCACGCGAAGACACCGCGAGCCCGCGCACGCGCCCGGCCTGGATCAGGGGCAGCAGCATGGTCGGGCTGTCGATGGTGAAGTTCATCCGCCCCGCGACCAGGTCCTGCACGGCATTGGCCGCGGTGCGGTAGGGAATGATGGTGAATGTGCCTTCGGTGATCTGCTTGAACAACTCGCCTGCCAGGTGGTTCGAGGCGCCCGGGTTGGTCGCACCGTAATTCGCGCCCTCTCCGCGGCCGCGCAGCCAGGCGAGCAGCCCGGCCATGTCGCGGGCGGGGACATCGGGATGCACTGCCAGCACGAAAGGCTGCCGCCCGACCAGCGCGAGGGGGATGAAATCCGCCATCGGGTCATGCGCGAAGTTCGGATAGATGGCGCGCATCACGGCGTGGTTGTTGGTCGCGATCATCACCGAATAGCCATCGGCCGGCGCGCGGTGGAAGGCGGCCGCGCCCACCGTGCTGCCCGCGCCGGGGATGTTCTCGGGCACCACCGGGCGGCCGAGCACCGTCTGCATGCCATCGGCCAGGATGCGGCCCACCACATCCGTCACGCCGCCCACACCCACCGGGATGACCATGCGGATGGGGCGGGCGGGAAACCTCTCCTGCGCGAGCGCCGGGCGCGCGAGGCCGAGCCCTGCGGGAAGGCCAGCGAGCAGCAGGCGGCGTGTCGGCATCGAGGCGGTCTCCTGGGTTTGCGGCCGGGTCATCATGGCGCAAGCTGCGCGCCCGTCCAGACCGGAGGCCCGGCGCCATGCACGACATCACCATCCAGGAACCGTTCCGCGCGCTCTTCTACGCGCCCTTCTACGCCGCACTCGCGCGCGGCGACTACGCGGCCGAGGGTGTGGCGGTGACGTTACGTTCCGGGACGGTGCCCTCGCTCGCGAAGGATGCGGTGCTGGAGGGCGAGGCCGACCTCGCCTGGGGCGGGCCGATGCGGCTGTTCCTTGCCCATGACAAGGACCATGCCTGCCCGCTGCGCCTGTTCGGCGCGGTGGTGATGGGGGACCCCTTCTGCCTGGTCGGCCGCAAACCGCGCCCTGACTTCACCCTGCCCGACCTACGCGCGATGACGCTCGCCACCGTGAGCGAGGTGCCGACGCCGTGGTGGACCCTGCAGGATGACCTTCGCCGCGCGGGGATGGACCCCGACGCCATCACCCGCATCACCGATGCGACGATGGAGGCGAACGCGGCCGCAGTGCTGGCCGGCACGCTCGACTGCGCGCAGCTGTTCGAGCCCTATATCACGCGACTGGAGGATGCCGGCTGCCACGTCTACCACGCCCAGGCCTCACGGGGCCCGACCAGCTACACGGCCTTCTACAGCACGCTCGCGCGCATCGCCGAACGCCGCGATGAGTTCGAGGCCATGGTGCGCGGCCTCGCCGTCACCCTCGACTGGTTCGACGATGCCTCGGACGCGGAATGCGCGCGCGTGGTTGGCCCGTTTTTCCCCGAGATGGTGGAGAGCCTGCTCGCGCGCTGCATCGGCCGCTACCGGCGTTTGGGCATCTGGACCACCGACCCGCGCTTCCCACCCGAAGCCCTGGCGCGGCTGGAGACGGCGATGTTGTCCGCGGGGGCGATCAGGCACAGCAACGGGTTCGCGGGGATGGTGGCGGAGGAGGTGGTGGAGGACGCACTGGGGTGAGGGAGCGCTTTAGACCAACACTTTCGCACCTGATCAAGGCCGGTCGATAAATGCTGAAAAGAACGGAGCTACGATTGCGGCGTTATACTCGCGCACAATGCCCATTTTCGAGACGCCACACTATCGGATTCAAGACGATCTTCGTCGCGACGCATAAACCAGGCGTTGAACTCACACACTTCCCCACCAAAAACCGGCCCGGCATTTTGAGGCCGCAGGCAGCGCAAACTCAGACCGTGCCGATCTAAGAGGGCCACGATATCACTAATTAATTTCTGGCCGCGGTAAAGCGGATAGGAATGGCACTCGAGCTCAATACCGACCACGTTGTCCAACAAGCCACCAAAACCCTGTAGGACTTCGTACTCAAAGCCTTGCACGTCGATTTTTATGTAGTCTGGCTTGGGAACCAAACCTTCATAAAATAAACTGTCATACCTTCGACACTGCACTGAGGCTGACCCTGTAACCGCAAAAGCAGCGCGCGCCGGATAACGCTTCAAAACTTCCTCATTTGGCTCTAGTAAGGATGAACACGCAGGATTTTTGGTAACGAATAGATGCCGAACGCTATCGCGGTCCGCAAGACCGCACGGGACAGCGACAACTTCGCCGAACCATTTTTTTTCACGGGTTGCGACGATCTTGCACTCGGCCGCATCGGCATCCACTATCACTGGCCGAATCGCTGACCCGAACCGAGCGACTGAGTCAGAAACGCCGCCGCGCGCGCCCACGTCAACATAGACAAAGCGATCTCCAATCGGAATCTCTGTGGGGTCCTCGACTGCTATGTCGATGTTACGAATTTCCCAATCGGGTACCCCTTGATTATTTATAGGCCTTCCGCGGAGTGGCAATGTTGCGATATTGATATGCTCATGGTTGTTGTGCCAGGTCAGTGAGAGCCGACGATAGTCGCCCTCTGCGGACTCGATTGCTATTACTTCTGAACGGAACTGCGCAATGCGGCGAGAATTGGGAACAAGATGGCAAATCAGAAATCCCATACCGTCTTCGACGGAAAGAATTACAGAACTGTTAGGACCGGAACGAACGTCGAATGAGAGTGTCAGCCTCACTCCTCTCAAGTGACGACCACTAAGACTCAAAATTTCTCGTGACGTTTGAGGTGTAACACAAAGGCTAATTAAGTCCTTGTTAGATAAACTTCGAACCAAGGAGGCACCATTTTTATAGTAAGTATTTTTGCAACATTGCAGTGAATCTTCTCCAAATGTTTTTTTATTACCCTCATTAATTCCCATTAACAATTTCAAGGAGGAATGGTAATTTTCACCAAAATACAATACATTACTTTCGATTAAGCTACTGCTGAGATCCGCGCTTTCGAGATCCGCTACCGGTGGCTGAGCCGATTTCAAATAAGCAGCATCGATTCTAAAATTTTTGCCGATATATTGCTCGGGTGACATTTCAAAATGCGTACTGTGCCCCTTTCTGATAGACCTCTGCGACCTCTTAACAAACTCGAATTTCTTTTGATTTTCGAAGGCGGTGTTACGATCGATATTCTTCAGGTGAAACAGGAAAAGATCGGTATTTACCGGCTGTTGAATAGAACAGTTGTGGAATCCAGGTGTCCATGTGACAGGCGTACGAGTAATTAGTGTCTTTGAATATAACGTATCGACCTGCACGTACGACCTCTGTGAAAATGGCGGGAGGGCCCAATCCAAATCCTTTTCGATGCCTTGCACGTGGATGACGTTTAGTCCGAGAGCCCGGATCGCATCTCCATGTGTTTGTTCGATGAATTCCCTCAGCAACGCAAACTTTGATTTCCTCGGGATCAGTATTTCATCTGTATCAGTAAATACAACCACATCATATCTACGAAGAAGATACGCTTGATATTCTGCTACGCGCTCCGCTCGTTCCCTTTCGTCGAGTTCACTTCGCCCAAGCGCCAGCCGTCGGTCCCGGGCGAATATATCCGCGCTACCGTCGTCAGAGCCGTGATCGAGCAAATATAAATTTTCGGGACCAAAGTTATTGGCGTAATAGCTGAACCAAGCCGGCAGAAAAATGCTCTCGTTGAAAGCCATGGTGAACGCAGCTATTCGCATTGAAGCACCTCGTTTTCAGCCGATCGATAACGCAGACCCTGTGCGGAATGAAGCACTATTTTACCGCGCCACCGCCCCGCGCGGCCCCGGCAGCTCAATCTCGATCGCCAGCGTGCTCATATCCCCCCCCCGGTCCAGGTTCACAGCCACCTTCCCCGGATCAATCGCCACATACCGCGCCACAACCGCCACAAGCTCGGCCTGCAGCTTCGGCAAAAAATCCTCGCGCGTGCGGCCGATGCGTTCATGCGCCAGCACGATCTGCAGGCGCTCCTTCGCGGCGCCGGCGGTGACCGAGACAGCCGGTTTGCGGCCGCGGAAAATATCCAACCAGCCCATCACGCGGCCCTCCCCCCGAACAGGCGCCTGAACAGACCCTTCTTCTCGGCCTCGATGAAGCGGTGCGGCCGCGCCTCACCCAGGAAGCGCGCCACGGCATCGCCATAGGCAAGACCCGCAAGGCTTTCACCATCCAGGATCACCGGCGTGCCGGTGTTGGACGCACGCAGCACGCTCTCGCTCTCCGGGATCACGCCCAGCAGCGGGATGGCCAGGATCTCCTGGATATCCTCCAGCTTCAGCATCTCGCCGCGCTCCACGCGCGCCGGGTCGTAGCGGGTGACTAGCAGATGCTCCTTCACCGGCTCCCGCTTCTCCTCGGCCCGCTTGGACTTCGATTGCAGCACCCCCAGGATGCGATCCGAATCGCGCACCGAACTCACCTCGGGGTTCGTCACCACGATCGCCTGGTCCGCGAAGTACAGCGCCAGCAGCGCGCCCTTCTCGATGCCCGCGGGGCTGTCGCAGATGACGTAGTCATAATCCTTCGACAGTTCCTCGATGATGATCTGCACGCCTTCCTTGGTCAGCGCGTCCTTGTCGCGCGTCTGACTGGCCGGCAGGATCGCGAGGTTCTCCACCCGCTTGTCGCGGATCAGCGCCTGGTTGAGCTTCGCCTCGCCCTGAATGACGTTCACGATGTCGAACACCACCCGCCGCTCGACCCCCATGATGAGGTCGAGGTTGCGCAGCCCCACGTCGAAATCGATCACCACCGTCTTCTTGCCGCGCTGCGCGAGCCCGGTGGCGATGGCCGCCGAACTCGTTGTCTTGCCGACGCCGCCCTTGCCGGACGTGATGACCACTACCTGCGCCATGCGCAAACCTCCTTGCCCCTCACGCCCCGAACGGATCGAAGCGCAGGCTCTCACCCGCCAAACGCACCTGTGTCGCCCGCCCGATGGGCGCCGTGCCGAGGCCTTCCCGCACCGCGTAGAACCCCGCGATGGAGACCAACTCCGGGTCGAAATTCTGCGCGAAGATCCGCGCGCCAAGGTTATCCGCCCCACCGGCGATCGCGCGGCCACGCAGCGCGCCATACACATGGATGTTGCCATCCGCGATCACTTCGGCCCCCGCATTCACGGTCGAGGTGACGATCAAATCACAGCCCTGCGCCCAAACGCGCTGGCCCGCGCGCACCGGCAGGTCCACGACCATGGTCGGGCGCGACCCCACGGGCGCGGGCGGCAGTGGCGCGGATGCCGCGGCCGGTGCGGAGGCAGGCGGGGCGGGCGTCCCGGCTGGGGGCGCTTCGTCGCCGCCCGATTGGCGCAACGGCGGCAGCCCGGCCGCAATCGCCGCCTGGCGCAGCTCCGGCGTTCCACCCGTGGTCCCGATGGCCACGATCTCCAGCGCCTTGAGCTCCCGCACCAGGGCGGCGAAATCCATCTCCGCCGGCGCCACGGTGAGGTCACCGAGGCCGATCACCACAGGGGCGAAGCGCAGGAAGCCGGGCGCGCGGCGGAACTGGTCGCCGAGTGCGGGGACCACCGCGTCGATCCGCGCATCGAGCAGCCGCAGCACCAGCAGGTTGAAATTCCCGCCACGCAGGCGGAACGGCTCTGCACGCGGCTGGGGTTGCGTTTGGGGCTCGGCGGACATGGCGGCCCTGGACACTCCTGGAATGATATCGCGACTCGGGCGGGGACCCAGCCGGACGGGTCCGCCCCTATACAGGCACGCGCGCCGCCAGCGAAGCCCTTCCGCCCTGTTGCAGCTACTCGCATAATCCTTCGGCCCGAGAGGAGACTTCTGGCCCATGCGCCCCATCATCCTGAACGAGCCTTTCCGTGCCGTCTTCTACGCGCCCTTCTATGTCGCGGAGAGCCGCGGCTTCTACCGCCGCCAGGGCGTCGAGGTGACACGCGACACCGCGGGCGACCCCAACAAGGCGGCCGAAAACCTGCTCTCGGGGCGGGTCGACATCGCCTGGTCGGGCCCGATGCGCCCGATCCTGCTGCGCGCCCGGGACCCGGCCTGCCCTCTGCGCAGCTTCTGCGCCGTGGTCATGAAGGATCCCTTTTATCTGATGGGCGCCAAGCCGAACCCGGGCTTCAAGACCGCCGACCTCGCCAGCCTCCGCATCGGCGCGGTCGCCGAGGTGCCCACGCCGTGGTGGTGCAGCCTGCAAGACATCGCCGAGGCCGGGCTCGACGCCGCGAAGCTCAACGTCACCATGGGCCCCTCCATGGCCGAGGCCGGTGCCGCCATGCTGGCAGGCCAGCTCGACGTGGCGCAAATGTTCGAACCCTTCGCGAGCCGGGTCGAGGCCGCGGGCGGCCATGTCTGGCAGGCCGCAGCCGATCGCGGCCCCACCGCCTACACCGCCTTCTACGCGACCGCGGCGCGCATCGCCGAACGGGGCGAGGAATTCCAGGCCATGATCCGCGCCATCGCGGAATCGCTCACCTGGATCTACGCAACCGACGCGGCCGAGATCGCCGCCTCCGTCGCGCCCTACTTCCCCGATGTGAAGCAGCCCATGCTGGCCGCCGCCCTGGCGCGCTACCAGGCCAAGCGGCTGTGGTCCGAGACGCCGCATTTTCCGCGCGACGCCTTCACCCGGCTGCGTGATTCGATGGCGACCGCCGGCCAGTTGCCGCGCCTGCCGAGCTTCGAGGAATGCGTGGACGAGGCGATCGTGACCGCAGCGCTGGGCGGCTGAACGCAATTCCGCTTTCGCCGGCGGTGCCGGAGGTTCAGCCTCCGGCGATGATGACGCTCTGGTCCAACTTCGCCGTGGCACTGGGTATCGGCCTGCTCGTCGGGTTGGAACGCGAGCGCAGCAAGGCCGGCCAGCGCGCATCCGCGGGCATCCGCACCTTCGCCATCGCGAGCCTGCTCGGTGCCGTGGCGCAGCATTTGGGCGGCGCCATGCTGCTGGCGGTGGCGCTGGCAGGGCTGGTGATCCTCGCGACCCTGTCCTACCACCGCAGCCGTGCGACCGATCCCGGTCTGACGACGGAAATCGGCCTGCTGATCGCCCCCTTGCTGGGCGCGCTCGCCATGGCGGAGCCGCTGCTCGCGGCCGGCCTCGGCGCTGCGTTGACTGTCCTGTTCGCCGCCAAGGCGGCCATGCACCGCTTCGTCAAAGGCGCGCTGAGCGATGCCGAGGTGAAGGACGGCCTGATCTTCGCCATCGCCACGCTGGTGATTCTCCCGCTCCTGCCCGACCAGCCAATGGGGCCGTATGACGCGATCATCCCCAGCAATATCTGGATGCTGGTCGTGCTGGTGCTCGCGATCGGCGCTGCCGGCCATGCAGCGGCGCGCATCCTGGGGCCGCGCTACGGCCTGCCAGTCGCGGGTCTCGCGGCAGGGTTCGTGTCCAGCACCGCCGCGACGGGTGCCATGGCAAGCCGCGCCAGGCGTGAGCCCGGCAGCCTGGCGCCGGCGGTGGCCGCGGCGACCTTCTCCACGGTCGCGACCTTCATCCAGATGGCGGTCATCCTTGCGGCAATCAGCCGCCCCACTCTGCTGGCAATGGCCCCTGCCCTGGCCGCCGGCGCCCTGGTCGCGACCGGCTACGCGGCTTGCTTCGCGCTGCGGCCCGCTGGCTCCACCGCCGTGCAGGATGTGCAGGCGGGGCGCGCCTTCTCCGTGCCGGCCGCCCTCGGCCTCGCCGCGATCATGGCGCTGATGCTGGTGGCCACCGCGGCGCTCAAGGACTGGTTCGGCGATGCCGGGTTGATCGCGGGCACCACGGTGATGGGCTTCGCAGATGCGCATTCACCCGCCGTGGCCATCGCCTCGATGGTCGCCTCCACCCGGCTCACGCCCGAAGCCGCCATCCTGCCCATCCTCGCCGCGATGACGACCAACGCGGTCAGCAAATGCGTCGTCGCCGGCAGCCTCGGCGCAGGCGCCTTCCTGCTTCGCGCCGCTCCGGGCATTATCCTGTCTATGCTGGCCTGCTGGACCGTGGCGCTGCTGGTCTGAGGCGCCGGCCGACCCCTGGGAGACACGCGTGAGCGATACGGCCCCGAACGCTACAAACCCGGAACAGCCGGAGCTGCGCCGCAGCCTCGGGGCCGGGCAGCTCTTTGCCTATACGCTCGGCGGCATGCTCGGCTCGGGCATTTACGGGCTGATCGGCCAGGCGGCGGGGCAGCTCGGCAGCGCGGTGTGGCTGGGCTTCGGGGTCGCGATGGTGGCCGCCCTGCTCACCGGCCTGTCCTACGCCTCGCTCGGGTCGCGCTATCCGCGCGCCGGCGGTGCGGCCTATGTCGTGCAGCGCGGTTTCGGGCGGCCACTGCTGACCTGGACCGTGGGCCTCGCGGTCATGGCGTCCAGCCTCACCTCCGTGGCCACCCAGTCGCGCGTGGTGGCGGAGAACCTGCGCAACCTCACCGGGCTGGTCGAGGCACCGGCGGCCATCATTGCCATCGGCTTCCTGCTGCTGGTCGCGGGCCTCGTCGCGCGCGGCATCCGCGAGAGCATGTGGATGAACATCGTCTGCACCATCATCGAGGCGGGCGGGCTGCTGCTGGTGATCGCGGTCGGCCTGCCCTGGCTCGGCCAAGCCGGGCTGCTGGAGACGCCGGGCGATGGCGGCCTGGGCGCGAGCCTGCTGATGCAAGGCGCCATCCTCACCTTCTTCGCCTTCCTCGGCTTCGAAGACACGCTCAACGTCGCCGAGGAATGCCACGACCCGCAGCGCACCATCCCGCTCGGCATCATCTCGGCCATGCTGGTCGCGACGCTGCTCTACATGGCCATTGCCGTCGTCGCCGTCTCCGTCGTGCCGTGGCGGGAACTGGCCGTCGCATCCGCACCGCTGGCCGAGGTGATGTCGCGTGCCGCACCCTGGCTGCCCGGCAGCGTCTACCTCGGCATCACCATCTTCGCCGTGGCGAACACGGCGCTGCTGAACTACGTGACCGCGTCACGCCTGACCTACGGCATGGCGCGGCAGGGGTTGCTGCCGCCGGTGCTGGGTCGCATCCATCCGCGCACGCGCACGCCGCAGGTCGCGGTGGGCGCGCTGCTGGTGCTGGTGGTGGCGCTGATGCTGGCCGGCAACATCGCCCAGCTCGCCTCGGCCACCGTGCTGCTGCTGCTGGGGGTCTTCACCTGCGTCAACATCGCGCTGCTGGTCCTCCAGCGCCGCCCCGGCGAGCCGCCCGGCCGCTTCGAGGTTCCGGCCTTCGTGCCCGCGCTGGGCGCCCTGGTTTGCCTTGCCCTGCTGGTCAACCGCGTGGCCGGCGGCGACTGGCGCGCACCGGCCATCGCGGCCAGCGTCCTCGTGGTCATCCTGCTCGCCTTTGCGGTGATCCGGCCGCGCCCGATTGCCCAGGCGTGAGCGTGAAGGTTTGCGCGCCCCATGCACCTGCGGCTAATCCCGCCCCATGAGCCCAGCCCCCGCCACACGCGCCGACTACCGGCGCTTTTATGCCTTCGACACGCGCTGGCATGACAACGACGCCTATGGCCACGTCAACAACGTGGTCTACTATGCCTTCTTCGACACGGCCGTGGCCCGCTTCCTGATCGAGGAGGCAGTGCTGGACATCGCCACAAGCCCCGCGGTCGGCCTGGTGGTCGAGACCCAGTGCCGCTACCTCACCCCCATCGCCTTCCCCGACCGCATCACCTGCGGCCTGCGCTGCGCCCGCATCGGCACATCCTCGGTGCGCTACGAACTCGCGATCTTCCGCAATGACGAGGACACCGCCTGCGCCGAGGGGCACTTCGTGCACGTGTACGTGGAACGCGCCGACCCGACCCGCGCCACGCCCATCCCGGCGCGGCTGCGCGCCGCACTCGCGGGGCTCCTGCCCGGCTGAGGCACCCCGTTGCACCCCACCGCCAAACGCCCGACACTCCGGGCCATGACGAAATTCGCCCCGCTCGCCCGTCTCGCCATCCTCGATGACTACCAGGGCGTCACGCTCGACCTCGGCCCCTGGGGCGATGCCCCGCCCGGCCTCGCCATCACCACCTTCCGCGACACGCTGCGCGACATCGACGCGGTGGTCGAGCGCCTCGCCCCCTTCGACGCCATCCTCGCGATGCGCGAACGCACGCCCTTCCCCCGCGCGCTGCTCGCGCGCCTGCCGAATCTGCGCCTGCTGATCTCGACCGCGGCGCGCAACCGCTCCATCGACCTAGACGCCTGCGCCGAACTGGGCAT
>JBKJNV010000448.1:0-6930 GCA_046593435.1 Roseomonas sp. | reverse complement strand
GGCACCCACCACACAGTGTAAGGATTATCCGCGGCCCCGGTGCCCGGCAGCGCCATCCCCGGCAGCGGCGGCACGCGACGTCTCGGCGCCGCCGCTGCCGGGGATGGCGCTGCCGGGCACCGGGGCCGCGGATAATCCTTACACTGTGTGGTGGGTGCCCGCGCTGGCCGGTGGGGTTGCCGCCGGAGGGTGGGTGCTGGTCGACCTCGACCGCGACGGCCAGCTTTCCTCGCCCGATTTCCTGCTCCGCGTGCTCTCCGGCATCGCAGACCCGCGGGCCGCCTTTGGCGCCGCGCTGGTCCAGACCGTGCAGGGAACCGACGCGGCGGAACGGCTGGATGCCTATGCGCTGGGCGGGTTCGTGATGGGCTTTGGCGGCGGCGACACGGTGGTGGGTGGCGGGGGGTTCGACACGCTTGATGGCGGCGAGGGCGCCGATACGCTGGCGGGCGGGGGCGGCAATGATAGTATCGATGGCGGGGCCGGGGCCGATACCATGTCGGGCGGGACCGGCGATGACCTGCTGCGCGTGAACGATGCGGGCGACCGCAGCGTGGAAAGTGCCGGGGAGGGGGCGGATACGGTGCTTGCCTCCGCCAGCCACTACCTCGGCGCCAATATCGAGGCGCTGGTGCTGGAGGAGGGTGCCGGCGACCTGTTCGGCGTGGGCAATTCCTCATCCAACCTGTTGGTGGGCAATTCCGGATCCAACCTGCTGATCGCCCATGACGGCGCGGATACGGTGCTGGGTGGCGACGGGCGCGACCTGCTGTTCGGCATGGCCGGCGATGACTGGCTGTTCGCCGGCGAGGGCACCGACTACGCCGTGGGCGATATCGGCAATGACTGGATGGATGGCGGCAACGGCCCGGACGAGATGTATGGCCAGGCGGGCAACAACACGCTGATCGGCGGGGGGGACTTCGCGACCGACATTTTGGTCGGTGGCAGCGGCAATGACAGCATCGATGGCGGCCCCGCCTGGGACCTGATGTACGGCAACCAGGGCGACGACACCTTCTTCGCGAGCCAGCAGGTGGACTGGGTGTTCGAATTCCCCGGCGAGGGCCGGGACCTGGTCATCGCCGACAGCCCGAACGGTTTCTACCTCTATGCGAACATCGAGGATCTGACGCTGGTGGGCACCACGCCGTTCGGGGTGGGCAATGGGCTGGACAACCGCATCACCGGCAATGCGGCGTTCAACACGCTGCTGGGGGGCGATGGCGCCGATACGCTGCGCGGCGGGGCGGGCAGCGACATCCTGTGGGGCCAAAGCGGGGGCGACCTGTTCATCATCGCGCGCGGCGACGGGGCGCCGGTGGTGGCCGATTTCATCGCGGGACAGGACCGGCTGCAACTGGTCGGCACCGGCATCGCGGATTTCGCCGGTGTGATGGCGCGGATGAGCCAGGTGGGGCCGGATGCCGCGCTGGATCTCGGCCACGGCGAGCGTGTGCTTTTCGTGGGCCTGCAATCGGCTACGCTGACGGCGGTTGACCTCATCTTTCAGCCATGACCGCGCGCCCCCATATCCCCGCTCGACAGGGATTTGAGGGAGATGATCGATGGCTGTGGAAAGCGCGGTGCTGGGGGGCGGCTGCTTCTGGTGCCTGGATGCGGTGTACCGGGAGTTGCGCGGCGTGACGGCCTCGGTCTCCGGCTATGCCGGCGGCCATGTGGACAACCCGAGCTATGAGGCGGTCTGCGGCAAGCAGACCGGCCATATCGAGGTGGTGCGCGTCGATTTCGACGCCGATGTGATCAGCTATGCGGATATCCTGCGGGTGTTCTTCGCCATCCATGACCCGACGACGCGGGACCGCCAGGGTGCGGATGCCGGCCCGCAATACCGCTCGGCGATCTTTTGCGCCGATGCCGCGCAGGAGCGCGTGGCACGCGCGGTGATTGCGGAGGTTTCGGAGATTTTCGACGCGCCGATCGTCACCGACGTGCTGCCCATGGCGAAGTTCTGGGATGGAGAGCCGGAGCACCAGGACTACTTCGCGCGCAACCCCTGGAGCGGCTATTGCCAGGGCGTCGTCAAGCCGAAGGTGGCGAAGTTCCGCAAGCAGTTCTCGGCATGGTTCGTCCCACGCCAGAGTGCCGCCTGATCACCCGGACCCAACAGATAAAAAGAAAAGAAAGGGGGTCCGGGGGAAATTCATCTCCCCCGCGCTTCCTTCTTCGAGGAGCCTGCCGATGTTCAAGTCGAAACCTGCTGAAGTTGCGGCTTTTCCCGTCGCAAAGTCCGACGCCGAATGGCGCGCGGAACTCCCGCCTGCCGCCTACAAGGTCTTGCGCGAGCATGGCACCGAGCGCCCTGGCACATCGCCCTTGAACGCCGAAAAGCGCGAGGGCGTGTTCCACTGCGCGGGCTGCGGCACGGCGTTGTTCGAAGCCGGCACGAAGTTCGAAAGCGGCACCGGCTGGCCGAGCTTCTTCGCCCCGATCGAGGGTGCGACGGCCACCACCACGGATCGCAGCTTCTTCATGACGCGCGTCGAGGTGCATTGCGCGCAATGCGGCGGCCATCTGGGCCACGTCTTCCCCGACGGTCCGCAACCGACCGGACAGCGCTACTGCATGAACGGCGTGTCGCTGCGCTTCGAGCCCAAGGCCTGAGTGGCTGGGTTGCCTTCGAGGGGCGGGTCAGCCTCGTCCCCTGGGGGCGGGCAGCCTACACGCTGCTGATCCTTCCGGCGGAGGCTGCGGCGCAGCTTGCGGCACTTGGGGCGAAGCGGGTCGAGGGGGCGATCAATGATCATCGAGTGGACCTTGCACTCAGCCGCGCGCCGGTGGTCGAAGGTGTGTTCCTGTGAACGGGCAAGAGCCTGCTTGACCGCATCGGGGTAAGCCCGGGGGAGGCGGTTGAGGTGCGGCTGCGGCTAGCGCCGGCGGACCTGATCGACATGCCCGAGGATGTGGAGCCGGCCCTGCGGGCGGCGGGGCAGGAGGCGCGTTGGGAGGCGCTGACGGCCGGGCGGCGGCGGGGGTTGCTGCATCAGGTCAGTACGGCGAAGACATCGGCCACGCGCGCTAAACGGGTGGCGGCGTTGGTGGCTGGGCTTTCCTGAAGCCGCAGCGTTGGGCTAGCCGCCGTAGCCGCGCAGGCGGGTATAGGCTTGGCGCTGGGCCTCCGTCATCGCGGCGCGGGTGGCGAGGTGGGCGCGCAGATGCGCGGCGCGGAGGCGGCCGCGGGCGAGGGCGGCGGTCGCGGCTGCGGCCTCGACCTGTTCATCCGTCGCGGTGCCGCGACGGAAGACGTCATCTAGGGCGCGCTCGGCGATCAGGAGCGCCTCGCCGAGCGGGATCGAGGCGGCCCGCATGCCGGCGATGAGGTCGGCCATGGCGGCGCGCTGGGCAGGGGCGAGCTGCAGGGCGTCGGCCATTTCCAGGGCGTGGAGGGGGCCGGGGTAGCCATTCAACTCGGCGGGCAGGGCGAGGCCCATGCCGCGGCCAGCGCGCAGGTCGGCGAGCTCCGTGGCGCTGATGCCAGCGGCCTCGCGGCCTTGGAAGCCGGCATAGGGCGTGGCCGTGGCGTGGGGTGCGGCGTGGCCGTGCTGGCCGCTGCCATGCTGGGCGGCAACGGGGCTGGTCAGGGCGGCGGTGAGTGCGAGTGCGGCGCAGGCCGCGGGCATCCAATGGCGCATGTCAGATCCTTGGTTTCCGGGTACATCCTAGCCCGAACTGGAGCGATGGATGATGACCGCGGTCATAGCAAAAGTTGGCTGTTCATCCGCGTAAAGACACATTAATCCGCAGATGACGCTGCTAGCCTTACCTGGCCGCGGGATATGCGCTTCAGGGCGCCCGCGCGTTCGAGACGTGCAAGCGCGCGGTAGGTCGCCTCATGCGACAGGCCAAGTTCGGCGGCCAGGGTTCTCCAGGGCCGCCCAAGATGCCGCAACCCGTCCGCATCCGGTGGCAGGGCGTGGAGCGCATGCAGCAGGCGATCCGCCGCATGGGGAAGGGCGAGCGTCTCCGCACGCGCACGCTCACTGACCAGGCGGGCCGCAAGGTGCGCGGCGATGCGCCAGCTGAGCGTGGGATCTGCCTTGGCCGCGGCGTGGACGGCTTGCGGGGAATAGAGGGTCACCGCGGCAGGCGCAGTGGCGATGGCGTCGCAGTGGTGGTGGGGTTCGAAGAGCGACGCCTCGGCAAAGGTCTGCCCTGCGCCGGCACGGTGCAGCACCAGGCAGCGACCCTCGGGCGATGAACGGCGCAGTTCGATGGAACCATGGCGGACCAGGACCAATCCGATGGCGGCGTCGCCGGCGTGGAACAGCGCTTCGCCACGGGCGAGCGCGCGATCGGCGCCCGGCGGCAGGCCCGTGGGGAGATAGTGAATCATTCCACCGCAATCACATCGGGTAGCAGATTGAGCCCGACCAGCCCCAGCACCCTAATCCCGCGTCGCGCCCGGCACCCACAGCACGTCGGCGGCGCCATCATTGTTGAGGCGCCGCGACAGCACGAACAGGTGGTCCGACAGGCGGTTAAGGTAGCGGATGGCGGCCGGGTTGATCGCCTCGGCGTCGGCCAGCGTCACGGTGCGGCGTTCGGCGCGCCGCGCAATGGTGCGCGCCATATGCGCCTGGGCGGCGCCGGCGGAGCCGCCGGGCAGAACGAAGCTCGCCAGCGGTGGGATGGTGGCGTTCATCGCGCCGACCTCGGCTTCGAGGCGCAGGCATTGCGCGTCGGTGATGCGCAGGCGATCGGTGCCGGTGCCGGGCACGCACAGATCAGCGCCGAGGTCGAACAGGTCGTTCTGGATGCGCGCGAGCATGGCGTCGGCCAGCGCATCGCCGGCGAGGTGGAGGCGGAGGATGCCGATGGCGGCGTTGGCCTCATCCACTGCGCCATAGGCTTCGACGCGGATCGCGTCCTTGCGCAGGCGCGTGCCATCGCCGAGCGAGGTGTCGCCGGTGTCGCCGCCGCGGGTGGTGATGATGTCGAGTTTGACCATGGAACCGATATAGGGCCTCAGCGACGGCCGTCGAGGCGGAAATGCACGTTGGTGGTGACTGTCGCCGCCACCTGCTGCCCGTTGCGGGTGGCGGGCCGGAAGCGCCAGCGGCGGATGGTCGTCAATGCCGCGTCGTCCAGGGCCTGGTCGCCCGCCGAATGGGTCAGCGCGACATGGGTGACGGTGCCGTCGGCGCCGATCTCGATGCGCACGGCGACGCTGCCCTCGCGCCCGGCGAGGCGGCTGCTGGCGGGGTAGGGCGGCGTCGGGTTGCGTTGGTCGGGTGCTGCGGGGGTGGTGGTCGCGCCCTCGACACGGGCTGCCCCGCCCGGGGTGGCCTGCGGTTCGGTGCCCTCCGCGCCGGGCAGGTTGAAGCGCAGGGCTGCCTCGCGGATGGAGGCGTCGCGCGGGGGCGCGGGTGGGCGTGCGGCCTGTTGCGGGCGGGGGGCAGGCTGCGGCGGACGCGGGCGTTCGGCATTGGGCGCAGGAGGCGGCTGCGCGGGTTGGGGGGGCGGTGGAGGCGCTTCGGCGACGGGCGCTGGTTCGGGCGGCGGCGGCACGGCCTCGGCGAGCGCGGCGGGTGGGGCTGCTTCGGGCGGTGGAGGCGGCAGCTCGGCGAGGTCGGGCGCGGGCGGCGGCGGCGGCAGGGCCAGGGGCTGCGGCGGTACCACCTCAGGCGGTGCTTCGGCGAAAGCGGCGAGCGGCGGCGGTTCGGGTGGGGGTGGCTCAAGCGCCTCCGCCACCTGGGGCGCTTCAGGTGGCATCGCTTCGGCGGGGCCAGCGTCGCCCGGCGGTGCGGCGGCTGCGCTCTCCGACCCCGCCTCCTCGACTTCGAGCATGACCAGCGCCACACCCTCGGTGAAGGGTGGCTCGGCGGGGGGGATCGCGCGGTGCAGCAGGACCGCCCCGGCCAGGCCGGCATGCAGTGCGACGGAGGCGAGCAGCGCCCGCTTCACAGCACCAGCACGCCCTGGTGCTTGGCCTTGCCCTCGGGTTCGACATGGATGGTGATCACGGCCTCGCCGATTTCGGCGCGGAGCGCGATCTCGACACGGTCGCAGATCGCGTGCGCCTCATCGACCGTCATCGCACCTGGCACGACGAGGTGGAATTCGACGAAGGTGAAGCGGCCGGCGTGGCGGGTTCGCAGGTCATGCGCTTCCAGCGCGCCTTCGGCGTGTTCGGCGACCAGGCGGCGGATGCGGCCGAGCATCTCGCCCGGGACCGCCTCATCCATCAGCCCGCCGAGCGATTCGCGCATCAGCCGCCAGCCGGAGAACAGGATGTTCACCGCCGTGATCGCGGCCATCAGCGGGTCCAGCCAAAGCTGGCCGGTGAGTGCGACGAGTGCGACCGCCACCAGCACGCCGACCGAGGTGATGACGTCCGACAGCAAATGCTGCGCGTCCGCCACCAGGGCCGGGGAGCGCAGCGCGCGGCCGCGGCGGAACAGGAAGGCGCACCAGGCGGCATTGATCGCGCTCGCGATGGCCGCGACGATGAGGCCGAGGGGGGCGGCCTCGGGCGCGCGGGGATTGAACCATGCGCCATAGGCTGCGTGGAGGATGAAGCTGGCGGCAACGATGATCAGCGCGCCCTCGAGCACGGCGGAGAAGTACTCCGCCTTGGCGTGCCCGTAGGGATGGTTGGCGTCCGCCGGCAATGCGGAGAAGCGGATGGCGATCAGCGCCGCGACGGCGGCGGCCACGTTGACGATCGATTCCAGCGCGTCGGCGAGAAGTGCCACGCTGCCCGTGACCCACCACGCAAGGCTCTTCAACGCCAGGACGATGATGGCGATGGCGACGGAACCGGCAGCGATGTTGGCGGCGGTTTTCATGCCCGCGGTCTATAGCCGGGCGGCCGGGGCGCAGGAAGCGCGCCCCGGCACGCGGCCGGCTCAGACCATGAAATACTTCGCGCGGGGATGGTGCAGCACGATCGCGCTGGTCGATTGCTCC
>JBKJNV010000410.1:0-3327 GCA_046593435.1 Roseomonas sp. | reverse complement strand
GCCAAACCCCCGGCAAACTCTGCCCAGCGCGCGGCAGGATGCCGCCGCCGGGAGTGCCACCGCGATGCTGCGTCAAAATGACCCTGGGCAGGTTGGCCCCCGGCCCTGCAGCCCCCGCGCCACACAGGCTGGGCGCACGCGCTGATGGGCGGGCTTGTCTCGCAGCTGCGCGCCTTCGGGACGATGCGGCTGGTTGCCATGGGGGTGGTGGCGCTGGCGATGTTCGGGCTGCTCGCCTGGCTGGGCATGCGCGCGAACCAGCCCACCATGGGCCTGCTCTACGGTGACCTCGAATCGCGTGATGCCGGCCAGGTGGTCGCCAGCCTTGAACGTCAGCGGATTCCGCATCGCCTGGCCGGCGGCGGCGCCCAGATCCTGGTGCCCGAGGATCAGATCGCACGCCTGCGCCTCACGCTGGCCCGTGAAGGCCTGCCCAATGGCGGTTCCACCGGCTACGAAATCTTTGACCGCAGCGAATCGCTCACCACCACGCCCTTCCAGCAGGACATGAACCGCCTGCGCGCGCTCGAAGGTGAGTTGGTCCGCTCCATCCGCACCCTCCACGGCGTGCGCGCCGCGCGTGTCCACCTGGTGCTGCCGCGGCGGGAGGCCTTCACCCGCGAACGCGGCGATGCCCAGGCCTCCGTCGTGCTCACCATGCAAGGCGCCCAGCGGCTTGACCGCGAGGGGGTGCAGGCGGTGCTGCACCTGGTCTCCACGGCCGTGCCAGGCCTGCGGTCACAGAATGTCTCCATCGTCGATGCCCGCGGCGAATTGCTCGCCCGCGGCGGGCAGGCGCTCACCGGCCCGGCCGTCGCGCAGACCCAGGACGAGACGCGGCGCTCGCAGGAGCTGCGCCTGGCCCGCGCGGTCGAGGACATGCTCGAACGCACGCTCGGGCCCGGCCGCGTGCGCGCCGAAGCCTCCGTGGAGCTCGACTTCGACCGGGTGCAAACCACCGAGGAACGCTTCGACCCCGACAACCAGGTCCCGCGCAGCACATCGAGCACCACCCAGGCGCAGCGCGGCGCCGAACCTCTGGCCGCGACGGTCCAGAACAACCTCCCCGGCGCCGAGCAGGGCGGCGGCGCCCAGACCAGCGAAAACCGCTCCGAGGAAACCACCAATTTCGAAATCGGCCGCACCACGCGCAACGTCTTGCGCGAGACACCGCTGCTCAAGCGCCTGTCCATCGCGGTGCTGGTCGATGGCGTGTGGGAGCCAGCGCAAGGCGCGGCCACCCCCGCCTTCCGCGACCGCAGCCCCGAGGAGCTGGCGCGCCTGACCTCTCTCGTGCGCAGTGCCGTGGGCTTCAACGAACAACGCGGCGACCGGGTGGAGGTGGTGAGCCTGCGCTTCGCAGACCCACCGCAGCGCCCGGCCGAGACCGAGACGGGGCTGTTCGGCCTGCCGATCACGCCCGCGGTCGTCGGGCGGCTGGTGGAGACCCTCGTCTACGCCTTCATCGCCCTGGTCGCGATCCTTCTGATCGGCCGGCCCATGGCCAAGCGCCTGTCGGTGGGCCTGGCCCCGCGCGAGCAGCTGGCGCTCGCCCAGGGCATGGCGGGTGCGGCACTGCCGCCGGGGGCAGAGATGTCGGCACTTCCGGGCCAGCCGGGGCAGAAGGCACTGCCCCCCGGTGAGGCGGAGGCGGGGACCGTCGCGCTGCGCAACGTGGAAGGGCCGGTGCGCGCCTCCGCACTCGTGACCCTGCACGAGATGGTCGAGAAGCACCCGGCCGAATCGCTGGCCGTCATCCGCGGCTGGATGGAGCAACCCGCGCCATGATCCTGCGCAACGGCACCCAGAAGGCGGCCGCGCTCATGCTCGCCCTGAACGACGACATCGCCGCGGCGCTGTTCGCGCGCATGCATGAGGATGAGATCCGCGACCTGTCCGGCGCCATGGCCACGCTGGGCAATGTCTCCTCCGATGAGGTGGAGGCGCTGTGTGCGGAATTCGTCGCCACCATCGGCCAGACCGGCAACATCAAGGGCTCGTGGGAGACCACGGAACGGATGCTGCTCAAGACCCTGCCGCGCGAGCGCGTGACGCAGATCATGGAGGAAATTCGTGGCCCCGCCGGGCGGACCATGTGGGACAAGCTCGGCAATGTGAATGAGGCGGTGCTCGCGAACTATCTCAAGAATGAATACCCCCAGACGGTCGCCGTCGTGCTGACCAAGGTGAAGCCCGACCACGCCGCGCGCGTCCTCGCCTTGCTGCCCGAGACCACCGCGATGGAGGTGGTGATGCGCATGCTGCGGATGGAGACGGTGCAGAAGGAAGCGCTCGACGGGGTGGAGCGCACGCTCAAGGCCGAGTTCATGTCGAACCTCGCGCGCGCGCAGCGCCGCGACAGCCACGAGATGATGGCCGAGATCTTCAACAACCTTGATCGCAATGCGGAGACACGCATCCTCGCCGCCCTTGAGGAACGCTCCCGCGATGCCGCCGAGCGCATCCGCGCGCTGATGTTCACCTTCGACGACCTCCTTCGCGTCGCACCCGCGGGCATCCCGCTGCTGCTGCGTGCCGTACCGAAGGACAAGCTGGCCCTCGCGCTCAAGGGTGCCAGCGAACCGCTGCGCGACATGTTCCTGGGCAACATGAGCGAACGCGCGGGCAAGCTGCTGAAGGACGACATCGCCGCCCTCGGTCCGGTGCGGCTGCGCGACGTGGATGAGGCCCAGGCGATGGTCGTGCTCGCCGCGAAGGAGCTTCAGTCGCAGGGGCAGATCACCATGAACGAGAGCGGCGACGAGGAGATGATCGGCTGAGATGAGCACCGGCTTTCAACCGCAGCTCCTGGCAGCGCCGCGCCCCATGCGCCGCACCGCCAACCCTGCCCTCTTCGCCCCGCCGCTGGAGGCTCCGGCGACACCGGCGGCCGCCGCAGCCGAGGCCGCCGCCGCGGCGGCGCAGCGCGCGGCCGAAGCCGAGGCGATCCGCCGGGAGGCCTTCGCGGCCGGCCACGCCGCCGGCGCCGAAGCCGCACTCGCTTCCGATGCCGCCGCCATCAACGCGGCGCTCGAACGCATCCCCACCGCACTCGACGCGCTGGACGATGCAGCACGGGTGACGGCGCGCGAGGCCGCGCAGTCCCTTGCCGCTGCGGTCTTCGCCGCCATCGACGCGGCCCTGCCCGGCCTCGCCGCCACGCGCGCGCCGGAGGCTGCCCAGGCGCTGGCGGAGCGGCTTGCGCCGCTGCTCGACCTCGATGTCGCTGTTGCGCTGCGCGCCGCGCCACACCTGGTCGATGGCATCGCCGCTGCGGTCTTCGCCGCCATCGACGCGGCCCTGCCCGGCCTCGCCGCCACGCGCGCG
>JBKJNV010000296.1:0-3257 GCA_046593435.1 Roseomonas sp. | reverse complement strand
GACAGCGTTGGTGGTGTCGTCTGCGCCTTGGTCGATGCACTTGTAGACGTCGTCCGGCCCGATGATGGCGGCGGTCAGCTGGATGCCGCCCGTGCCCCAGCCATAGGGCAGCGGCATCTCGCGCGCACCGAAGGGGATCTGGTGGCCGGGGATGGCGACGGCCTTGAGAATGGCGCGACGGATCATCCCCTTCGTCGCCTCATCGAGATAGGCGAAGTTGTAGCCGGCTTCCATCACCCGGCATCCCGGCGCATGGCGCGGATGTTTTCCAGCTCGGACTGGAAATCGACGTAGTGCGGCAGCTTGAGGTGTTCGACGAAGCCGGTCGCCTCGACATTGTCGGAATGGTACAGCACGAACTCCGAATCCTGCGCGGGGGCAATGATGTCCTCGCCTAGTTCGCCGGCGCGCAACGCGCGGTCCACCAGCGCCATGGCCATCGCCTTGCGCTCGCCGCCGCCCATCACCAGGCCATAGCCGCGGGTGAATTGCGGTGGCTCGGTGAGGCTGCCGTGGAACTGGTTCACCATCTGGCATTCGGTCACGTCGATCTCCGCGATTTCGATCGCGAAGCCAAGCTCGGGCGGGGTGAATTCCACCATCACGCCGCCCTGGCGGATCTCGCCCACGAAAGGGTGCGCATTGCCGTAGCCGCGTTGCGTGGAGTACCCCAGGCCGAGCAAAAAACCCTCGTCGCCGCGCGCGAGGTTTTGGAGCCGCGCACTGCGGTCGGCAGGGAAGGCCAGCGGTTCGCGCGTCAGGTCGGTGGGCTCGGCATCGGTGGCGTCCTCGCGCTGCATCAGCCCTTCGCGGGCGAGCAGTTCCGTGACGCGCGGGATGGCCGCGCCATCGGCAGTACGCTCCGGCACGTCTTCCCGCGCCACACCCTCGGCGGCCAGAGAAAAGTCCAGCAGGCGATGCGTGTAGTCGAAGGTGGGCCCCAGCACCTGCCCGCCGGGCAGGTCCTTGTAGGTGGCGCTGATGCGCCGCGTGATGCCCATCGCCGCCGTGTCCAGCGGAACAGCGTGGCCGAAGCGCGTGAGCGTGGTGCGATAGGCGCGGAGCAAAAAGGCCGCCTCGATGCCATCGCCGCGCGCCTGCTTGAGCGCGAGTGCGGCGAGGCCGCGATCGTAGCAACTGCCTTCGGCCATCACGCGATCCACCGCGAGCGTCATCTGTTGCTCGATCTGGGTGGTCGTGAGTTCCGGCACGGCCGGATCGCCGCGCCGCGCATCGGCAAGCCAGGCATGGGCGGCGTCGATCGCGGCCTCGCCGCCCTTGACCGCGACGTACATCGGCCTCAGCCCTCCATCATCGTGACGCTGCGCGGCAGCGCGGCGATTTGCGCACCGGTGCAGAGCAGCACATCGACACCGCGGGGAAAGCGCGCGCGCTGCGCCTGCCACTGGGCAAGGAAATCACCGGGCAGCCCGACGACGCGCAGCCGGTGTTCCGCCTCGATGCCCGGCCCGGTGAGGCGCCAGCCCTCGCCGGCGATGAGCGCCTCGACCTGCACAATGAGCGTGGCGGAGGCCTGCGGCTCCTCCTCGGTGCCGGGACCGAGCGCGGCGAGCACCGGGGCGGCGCCGGTCGCCAGCACGAAGCGCGCCTCGTCCAGGCGGGGCGCGAAGGCGCACCCGGCATGGAAGCCCAGCCATTCGGCAACGGCGGGGCCGGCATCGCTCCAGACCGGCGTCTCGGCATCGGCGAGCGTGAGCAGGGCGGCAGCGGCGGCTGCATTCAGCGGCGCCGGCGCCGGCGCACCGGCCGCGAGCGTGATGATCCGCCCCGGGCGGCTCATCGCCTCCAGCACGGCGCGGAAGCTCGCCTGGGCGTCCAGCACGGGGGCGGCGAAGCCGGGTTGCAAGCTGCTCATCGCATCGTCGCCATGGCGAGGAATTCCACGCGGGTTGCCGCGGCGCGGCGGGCGCGCAGCGCGTGGCGCGCGGCTTCGGCCACGGCCAGCGGTTCGATCACAGCCGCCACCACCGCATCGTGGCGGCCAGCGTCCTGCAGCATCGCATCGATGAGTGCGGCGAGTTCCGCCTGGCGTGCATCCCGCCCCGCCACATAGGCATGGCCCACCTGCCCGTCGGCCGTGCGGATGGTGCAGCGCGTGGTGGTCATCTCGCCCAGGTTGAACGCCGCCCCATCTCCGCCGGCGCGGCCGCGCAGCATCACAAGGCCGGTCTCCGGGCCGCGGATGCGCGTGAAATCCGGCAGGGAAAGAACTGCGGACAAAGCCTCGATCGCCTGCCCCGGCGCGCGGGCAAGAAGGCCCATCCAGCGCCGCCGCGCATCGGTCCCCGCGGGCGGGCTTTTCTTGGCGTCTTCGCCGCATTGGTGATGGTCGGGCAAGTGGACCGTGTCCAGAGGATATGTCTAGACAACTAGATGCGCAGCACGCTAACGGTCAAGCCCTCGATGCCACAATGAGAGTGCGAGATGGTTGAAGCTTTGATGACAAGCGATTGGACCGCGCCCACCGCGCTCGACCGCGGGCGCGGCGTTGCACTGTGGCACCAGATCGCGAGCGCCATCGAACGCGACATCGTCGCGGGCCACTGGGTGCCCGGCGCGCGGCTGCCGACCGAGGCCGAGTTCACCGCGCGTTTCGCGGTCAACCGCCACACCGTCCGCCGTGCGATGGAGTCGCTGGAACAGCGCGGCATCATCCGCGTGGAACAGGGGCGCGGCAGTTTCGTGGCCGAGGATGTGCTGGAATATCCGCTCGGCGCCCGCACCCGATTCTCGGAAAACATCCGGCGGCAGAAGAAGGAACCGCATGGCCGCATCCTCTCCATCGCGACCATCGCCGCCGAGGGCCAGGTCGCAACCGCACTCGGCCTGCGCCGCGGGCGGGCGGTGCTGCGGGTGGAACGCCTCGCCATGGCCAATGGCACGCCCATCGTCATTGGTGCGCACCACTTCCCCCTGCCCCGATTCGAGGGGATTGCCGCAGCGCTCACGCAGCAGGCCTCCATCACGGCGGCACTCGCGGCCTGCGGCGTCCCCGACTATCGACGCCTGCGCACGCGCATCACGGCACGCATGCCAACGGCCGAGGAAGCCACCTTGTTGCAGCAGGCGCGCATCCGCTGCCTCATCGTCGCCGAGGCGTTGAATGTGGATCCGGCGGGGCGGCCGGTGGATTTCACCCTGGCCCGCTACGCCTCCGGGCGCGTGCAGATCGTGGTGGAGGGCGAGTGATGGCGTGGAACATCGAAGGCGGGCGGGTGCTGCGCGGCACCTCCCTC
>JBKJNV010000177.1:0-6561 GCA_046593435.1 Roseomonas sp. | reverse complement strand
GGTGGAGGTCGTCGCGCAGGTTGAACGGCTCTGCGAGGGCAGCTTCACCTATCGTGGCGGCCCAGCCGCCGGGGCGCGGGCGAAGCTCGGCCCCTCCGCCGTGCTGCGCCATGGCGGATTGCGCCTGCTGGTCGCGAGTCACGCGGTCTATGAGCATCTGGACGAACACTACGATGCCTGCGGCATCGACATCGCCGCCTGCAAGCTCGTCTCGTTCAAGAACCTGATGAACTACCGCAAGTTGCTCGGCCCGGGGACGGGCTTCATCGCGCTGCATGGGCCGGGTGCCACGCCGCTGCGGTTGCAGGATGTCGCCTGGAAAAACCGGCGCCGGCCCTTCTGGCCCGCCGATGACATGGCCGTGCCTGAACGCCTCGTCTGAGCCACTGCACAGGACACAGAAGAATGATCCAGCGCCGCACGATCCTGACCTCCGCCGCCGCCGCACCCTTGCTGTCGATGCCGGCCCTCGCCCAAGGGCGCGCGCGCACGCTGCGCTATGTGCCGAGCTCCAACCTCACGCTGCTCGACCCGATCTTCACGCCGGCCGCCGTCACCCTGGCGCATGGCTATTGCGTGTTCGACACGCTCTACGGCGTGGATGCACAGCTTCAGCCGGTGCCGCAGATGGCCGCAGGCCACACCGTCTCCGCCGATGGACTTACGTGGGAGATCACGCTGCGCGATGGCTTGCGCTTCCATGATGGCGAGCCGGTGCGCGCGCGCGATTGCGCCGCCAGCCTCAACCGATGGTCGAAGCGCGACAGCTTCGGCCAGGCGCTGGGCGATGCCACCGAAAGCTTCGGCGCGCGTGACGACAAGACCATCATCATCAAGCTCAAGCGCCCGTTCGGCCGGCTGCTGCACGCGATCGGCAAGCCGCATTCCTCGCCCGCCTTCATCATGCCCGAGCGCCTGGCGCAAACCAGCCCGACCGCACAGGTCACGGAGATGGTGGGCTCCGGCCCGTTCCGTTTCTCCCGGGCCGAATACATCTCCGGCGCGCGCATGGTCTATGAGAAATTTACCGGCTACGTCCCGCGGTCGGAACCGGCCGCCTGGACGTCCGGCGGCAAGATCGTGCATTTCGATCGTCTGGAATGGCAGGTGTTGCCGGACCCCGCGACGGCCGCCGCAGCGATCCAGGCGGGTGAGGTCGATTGGGTAGCAACCGTGCTGCCTGAACTGGCCGCGATGGTGCGGCGCAACCCGCAGGTGTCGCTGTTCCGGGGCGACCCCTTCGGCGTGGTCTCGGTGCTGCGTTTCAATCACCTGAACCCACCCTTCGACAATCTCGCGCTGCGCCAGGCGGTGCTGCGCGCGATCGACCAGACGCCCTTCATCCAGGCCATCACCTCGGATGCGGCAAATGGCCAGGTCTGCCGGTCGATGTTCCCCTGCGGCATGCCGGGCGTGCAGGAGATCGGCAACGGCGTCATGGGCTCGCTCAACGTCGCGCAGGCGCGCGAAGCGGTGCTGGCGGCGGGCTACAAGGGCGAGCGCGTCGTCATCCTCAACCCGACCGACCAGCCGACCATCAACGCCCATGGCGTGCTGACCGCCGACCTGCTGCGGCGGATCGGCATGAATGTCGATCTGCAGGACCTTGACTGGGGCACGGTCGTGCAGCGGCGCATCTCGCGCAATCCGGTGGAGCGCGGCGGCTGGTCCATCGCCTGCACCAACTGGCCGGCGATTTCGATCGACAACCCCGCCACCAACACCACCACGCGCGGCGTGGGCGATGCCGGCTGGTGGGGCTGGTTCAACGATCCGCAGACCGAGGAGCTCGTGCAGCGATGGCTCAGCGCGACGGCGCCGGAGGAAGCCAACGCGCTGTTCCTGGCGGCGCAGCGGCGCGCGCTGGAGCAGGTGCCGACCATTCCGCTCGGTCAGACCCACTCGGATGGCGCGATCCGGCGCGAGATCCAGGGGGCGCTGCACGCCTCGGTGAACCTGTTCTGGAACGTGCGGCGGGCGTGAGCTCTCCTATCAAACCGGACAGTTGTCTTGTTGGACGGAGTGCTGCTGGACGAAATGGCGATAAGGAAACGTCCATGGCCGCACGCAACGTCCTGTTCATCATGTGCGACCAGTTGCGCTGGGACCACCTCGGCCATGCCGGCCACCCCTTCCTGAAGACGCCCAACCTCGATGCGCTGGCCGCGCGCGGCGTCCGCTTCTCCCAGGCCTATGTGCAGTCCGGCATCTGCGGCCCCTCGCGGATGAGCTTCTACACGGGCCGCTACGTGGCCAGCCACGGCGCGACGCACAACCGCGTTCCCCTCGGCCTCGGCGAGGTCACGCTGGGCTGGCACCTGCGCGAGGCGGGGCGGACGCTGGCGCTCGCCGGCAAGACGCACATGCTGCCCGACACGCAGGGCATGAAGCGCCTGCTGCTGGATGGCCAGGACGAACTCGCCGTGCTGCTGCGCGAGGGCTGGTTCACCCTCGTCGATCGCCACGACGGCCACCACGCCGAAACGCAAAGCGCCTACGCCCATTGGCTGCGCACAAAGGGTTATGCCGGGCCCGACCCCTGGACGGATTACGTCATCGCCGTCGAGAATGCCGAGGGAGAGATCTTGAACGGCTGGAAGATGCGCAACGCCCGCCTCCCCGCCCGCGTGCGCGAGGAGCACAGCGAGACCGCCTACACCACCGACCAGGCGCTTCATTTCATCGAGGCGCAGGGCGAGGATCCCTGGGTGCTGCACCTCTCCTACGTGAAGCCGCACTGGCCCTATATCGCGCCCGCCCCCTACCACGCGATGTACACGCCCGAGCAATGCTTGCCCGTGAAGCGCCACGAGGCCGAGCGCGGCGAGGCGGCACACCCCGTACTCCGCGAATTCCAGAACGAGGAGGTGGCGCAGAGCTTTCAGCGCGACGACTGCATCGCCGCCGTGCGCCCGACCTATCAGGGGCTGATCTCGCAGATCGACGAACATCTCGGCCGCGTGTGGAACCTGCTGGAGCGCAACGGCCGATGGCGAGACACGCTCGTGATCTTCACGGCGGATCATGGCGACTACCTCGGCGATCACTGGCTCGGCGAGAAGGAGCTGTTCCACGACTGCATCCAGCGCGTGCCTTTCCTGCTCTACGACCCCTCCCCAGAAGCCGACGCGACGCGCGGCAGCACGGATGACCGCTTCGTCGAAGCGATCGACTGCGTGCCCACCATCCTCGACGCACTCTGCCTGGAGCCGCAGCCGCATGTGCTGGAGGGCCGCTCGCTGCTACCGCTCACGCGCGGCGTTGCCACGGGTTGGCGCAGCAATGTGATCAGCGAACTGGATTGGACGTTCCGCGGCGCCCGGCGCCGCCTCGGCCTGCCGACCGGGCAGCACCGCGCCTTCATGATCCGCGACACGCGCTGGAAATACATCCATCGGACCAGCGGGATGCCGCCGCAGCTCTATGACCTGGCCGCCGACCCGGACGAGTTCCACGACCTCGGTACCAATCCCGCGCTGGAGGGAGTCCGCGCCAGCATGCGCGAGCACCTGCTGGACTGGGCCACCAACCTCAAATGCCGGACGACGCTGACCTGGGCCGAGGCCGAGTTCCGCACGGACCGCCACAAGGCGGCCGGCGTCTTCTACGGTGAGTGGTGAGGGCCTAGGCTCAGGAGCCATTAAATGCTTGCGGCGACGTGGCGGCTTGTGATTCCACGTCGGGCGGAGGCCCCGCGATGCCCGGCTCGGCTACTATAACGCCGACAGGCCACTTTCGGCGCCGGGCGGGCAGACGCCCAACAAGGCATACGGGATAGGCGAGACGATGAGATTGGCGGCCTGACAACAACCAGGATCGAGCTAACCAGGCCGTCAAAGTGTCCTACGGAATGGGACCATTTCACTCATGGTTGCGCGACATGTCCGGTCGAAATGGGGGGCGCTCCAGATGGTGCGTGCGCGTTCGATCAAGCACCATCCTCCAGCCTTTGTTTGGTCGCGGGATCCAGCGTTTTCGCCGATGCCGCCCCAACGCATCCCACTCTAACGCAGGCGGATATCCGCGGTGCGGGCATGCGCCTCCATGCCCTCGAGGCGGGAGATGCGTGCGGTGACCTCGGCGACCGGTCGCGCGGCCTGCTCCGTCGTGCGCTGCCAGGTCACGGTCTTGAGGAACTTGAACACCGACAGCCCGCCCGTGTAGCGCGCCGCGCCGGAGGTCGGCAGGACATGGTTCGGTCCGGCGGCCTTGTCGCCGAACGCCACCGTGGTCTCGGCGCCGAGAAACAGCGAGCCATAGGCGGTCAGGCGCTCGAGCCACCAGTCCAGCGCGCGCGCCTGCACATGCAGATGTTCCGGCGCGTAGGTGTCGGACACCGCCGCCATCTCCTCGCGCGTGTCGCACAGGGTCACCTCCGCCATGCCCTCCCAGGCGGCGCGGGCGGAGGCGGCATTGGCCTCGGGCAGGGTGGCGATTAGGGAGGGGATCAGGGCCATGACGGCCTCGGCCAAAGCCTGGTGGTTGGTGACAAGCCAGACCGGGCTGTCGGCGCCATGTTCCATCTGGCCGACCATGTCCCAGGCCAAGGTTTCTGCCGAGGCTGATGCATCGGCAAGGACCAGCGAATCGGTCGGGCCGGCCACCATGTCGATGCCGACGCGGCCGAAGAGCTGGCGCTTCGCCTCCGCAACCCAGGCATTGCCCGGCCCGGCCAGCACATCGACGCGCGGCAGGCCGAAGAAGCCGAAGGCGAGGCTCGCCATGGCCTGCACGCCGCCCATGCACAGGATCTGGTCTGCCCCGGCAAGGCGCATGGCGAAGATCATCTCGTCCGCAAGGCCCGCCGGCCCGCGTGGCGGCGAACAGGCGACCACCTGGCGCACGCCGGCAGCGCGCGCGGTGGTCACCGTCATCAGCGCCGACGCGACATGGCTGAACCGCCCTCCCGGCGCATAGCAGCCCGCGGCATGGACCGGGATGGAGCGTTGGCCGGCCCAGAACCCCGGCGCCATCTCGATGGCCATGTCGGTGAGCGTGGCGCGCTGTGCTTCTGCAAATCGGCGGATATTGGCCTGGGCGAAGGTGATATCGGCCTTCACCTGGGCGTCGAGGCGGGACGCTGCGGCCTCGATCTGCGCCTCCGGCAGGAGTGGTTCGCCCTGCCAGCCATCCAGTTCCCGCGCATAAGCCAGTGCCCGCGCGGGACCGCCTGCCTCGATGTCGCGCAGCATCGCGGCGACGCGCATCGGCACGGCGTCATCCTGGGCAGCGCTGCGCAGTGTGGCGGATTTCAGACGGCGAACGGTCATGACCGGAAACTTGGCTGGTGATAGCCGACGCTACACGAGGCACCTGCGGCAGACGATACCCGCCCACGATGATCCGCGGACGTTGGCACTGATTGGGCACAGGCGCGCCGCACGCTTTGGCGACATGCCATCACGATCAGTCAGCGCGGCCATTCGCCGGACGAGCGGCGCAGCCATCTCGTCAGTGACCGCCCGTGTACCGCCGATTCAGGATTGTAAATCGCCGGTCACGCGAAGCCGTAGAGCCGTGCGGGGTTGTCCACCAGCACACGCTGGAGTGCGGCGGCATCACCGAACTCGGGAAGCAGATCCACCAGATCCGCCTCGTCCGGTTCCCAGCGCACATTCGGGTGCGGCCAGTCGGTGCCCCACAGCGTGCGGTCGGGCGCGGCCTCGATCAGCTTGCGCGCAAAGGGGACGGCGTCGCGGAAGGGTGGGCCGTCAGCCGAGATACGCTCGGACCCTGAGACCTTCACCCACCAGTTCGGCTGCTTCAGCAGGTCGAGCAGGATACGGAAGGATGGGTGATCGGTCCCCTCGGCGACCGGCACGCGGCCCATGTGGTCGACCACCACGGTCAGCCGCAGGCTGCGCAGCAGCGCCTCGAAGGCGAGGATGCTGGCGGCATCGACGTGCAGCACGAGGTGCCAGCCCATCTGCTCAATGCGATCCGCCGTGCGCTTGAGCAAGGGGATGTCCGGCACGCCGCCGAGGTGCTGGAGGAAGCCGAAGCGCACGCCGCGTACGCCGCCATCATGCAGCGCCTGGTACTCGCGGTCGCCGAAGGTCTCGTCCACCAGCGCGACACCGCGCCAGGCGCCGCCGCTCGCGGCAATGCCATCGAGCATGGCGCGGTTATCGGATTTGTAGACGGTGGTCTGCACGATCACGGCGCGGTCCACGCCAAGCCGGCCGTGGAGTGCTACGAGGTCGTCGCGGTTGCGCTCCGGCGGCGTGTAGGGTGCGTCCTTGGCCACCGGGTAGCGGTCGAAGGGCCCCCAGATGTGCACATGCGTGTCGCAGGTGCCGGGCGGCAGGGTGAAATTCGGGCGGCGGTCCGAAGCCATGCGGGGTCAGCCTTTCGGGAAGTCGTACGGGCACGGGGGTGTTTCGCGCGCGGTCATTGCGCGGTAATGCCGGCGTCGCGCACCACCTCGCGCGAGCGGCGCAGGTCGTTGCGGATGAACGCGGCGAAGCCCTCGGGCGTGGCGAGCAAGCCCGATGCCGTCTCGCCGCCCATTGCCTCCATGCGGCGCTGGAAGTCGGCTTCGGCGACGATGGCGGTCATGGC
>JBKJNV010000084.1:0-4712 GCA_046593435.1 Roseomonas sp. | reverse complement strand
ATGCGGGCGGGCGGGACGCTGGCGCCGTAATGCTCGGTGTAGTGGCGCGCGATGCGCGCACGCAGCGAGGGCAGGCCAAGTGCTTCGGTATAGCCCATGGGTGCATTCGAGCCGAGCGCGCGCATCGCCGCGTCCACCGCACCCTGAGGTGCGCCCAGGCCGGGCTGGCCGACCTCCATGCGCAGGATGGAGGGCGCACCGGGTGGTTGTGCGGCCGCGCGGGCATTGGCGGCGGCGATCACATCCATCACCAGGAAGGGCGGGGTCGCCGCCCCGCGCCCGACCTTGAGCGGCATTACCGGGGTGCCGCGCCGGCGGCGAGGCCGCTGCCGCGCGGATCGGCCGCGATCACGCATTCATCGGGCCGCCCGGGCAGGTAGCGCGGGCAATTGGCGATGACGGCGCGGGCGTAGTTGGGCAGGCCCTGCGGCAGCGCGTCGGTCGGCGCTGCGCCGCGCAGCAGCCGGTTGGTGGCCAGTGCCGCGGCGGCAGGTGCTGCTTCCTGCCCCGAGGCGGCGACGGCGAGGCGGAAGCCGCGCGTGGGCTGGTTGTGGGTGAGCGTGACCGCCAGCGGGGCGGCGCGCAACGCCCCGGTGTTGGGTGCGGCCGCGAGCAGGATGCCGGTGCCCGGTGCCACGCGCCCGGTGCCGAAGAGGTTGTTCATGGTGAAGGCGCAGGCCACCGCATTGCCGTCCCGGTCGAAGGTGACGAGGCCGGTGGAGGCGCCGCCGCCCGAAGAGCCGGAGGCGGGGGTTCCGCCGGCGGCGAGCTGGACGAAGCCGCGCGCGGTGTCGGGGTCGCTGCCGGTGGGCAGGAAGGAGACGGTGTCATTGCCCACCGGGACGGAGGCGGGCGGGATGATGCGGGCGACCGAGGCGCGCATATCCTCGACCGTGAGGCCACCGCCGGCGCTGAGGCTCGCCTCAGCGACGCGCCGCGCGAGGGCGCCCTGGTGGATATCGCCCGGCCCGCTGGTGCGCAGCCCCGCCAGGGTGACGGACAGGTCGCGCTGAACGAGCAGCGCGCCCTCGGTCAAGGGCCCGCCATCCGGGCCAGCGAAGATCGCGCGTGCCTGCGGGTCGGCGAATAGCGGCGCGGCCACGGCGGCGGTGTCGCCGGCGAAGGCGCGGGAGACGGGGTTGCCCTGGCGGGCCAGGTCCTCGGCGGGGCGGATCAGCTCCTCGAATCTGAGGCGCCCGCCGCGGGTGTGCAGGGCGAACAGGCCGCGCGCCATCATCGGCACGGCGGCCGGCCGGTCAGCGCCCGGGGCCGCGCCACGCCGCGCGCCGGGCTCGAACAGGATGGCCTGGGTTTCGCCGCGGGTGCGGTCATAGGCGAGGCAGGCCCCACCCCCGCCAAGCCCCGCGCGGGAGGGCAGGGTGACGGCGAGCGCGAAGCCCGCCGCCACGGCCGCGTCCATCGCCGAGCCGCCGGCCGAGAGGATGTCGCGCGCGACCAGCGCCGCGCGCGGTTCCTCGGCCGCGGCGCCGCCGAGGAAGCCGCGCACGAAGCCGGACTGTCCGCGTTCCACGGTCGGGCCGGTGAAGCTGCTGCAAGCGCCGAGGAGAAGCGCGGCGGCTCCGGAGATGATGATGCGCAGCGCCGTGGTCCCTTCGATACTCAGGATACAGCCCTGGGGATTAGACGCATCCCCGGTGCCGGGCAACCGGAGGCGGGGCGCGACGTTCCCGAAAGCCACCACAAACTCGCAAATCGGCATGAAGCGGGCTAGGGGATGGGTGTCGCGTCCATCCGCCATCGAAGGGCCTCGCCATGTTCCGCTTCCTGCTTCTCCTGCCGTTGCTGGCCCTGGCGCCAGCCCCGCTCGCGGCGGAGGCGGCCTTCACGCCAGCCCAGCGCGGCGAAGTGCTGGAGATCCTGCGCCAGGCGCTGCGCGAGGACCCTTCCATCCTGCGCGAGGCGCTCGGCGCGCTCGATGCCGCCGAGGCGCGCGACCGCGCGCTGGCCGCGACCCGGGCGCTGGCCACCGAGCGCGAGGCGTTGCTGCGCAACCCGGCCGACGCGGTGCGGGGCAATCCGCGCGGCGACGTGACGGTGGTGGAATTCTTCGATGTGCGCTGCGGCTATTGCCGGCAGATCATCCCGGCGTTGAACGAGATGATCCGGCGCGACCCGCAGGTGCGCCTCGTGCTGAAGGACCTGCCCATCCTGGGGCCCAATTCGGTGCTCGCCGCGCGTGCGCTGATCGCGGCCCAGCGCCAGGGCAAATATGGCGAGTTGCATGACGCGCTGATGGCGCTGCGCGGCGAGATCGCCGAGCCGCAGATCCGGCGCGAGGCGGAGCGCCTGGGCCTGGACTGGACGCGGCTGCGCCGGGACATGGATGACGCGGCGGTGACGGCGCGGATCGACGCCAACCTGGCCCTCGCGCGGCGGATCGGGGTCGAGGGGACGCCGGCGCTGGTGATCGGGGACCGCCTTGTGGGCGGCGCCGTTCCGGTCGAGACGCTGTTGCAATTCGTGGCTGAAGCCCGCGCGGCGCGGCGGCCATGATCGCCGCGAAATCGCGCGCGTGGTAGACCGCTCTCCATGAGCCCGAACGAGCTGCGGCCCGAGGGACCGCTTGACCCCTACCGGACGCGCCAGGCGGCGGCGGCGCCGACGGAGCCGCGCAAGCCGGCGAAGCCGCCGCGCAAGCCGCGCCGCTGGGGTGTGCTGCGCTTCGCCATGGTGCTGGGCGCGGGGCTGCTGGTGGCGGGCGGCGTCGGCGGCTACGGCTTCTACCACGTGATCGTGCAGGACCTGCCCGACTACCGCTGGCTTGCCGATTACGAGCCGCCGCAGATGAGCCGCATCTACGCCGCCGACAGCCGCCTGATGGCGGAGCTGGCGACCGAACGGCGCGTCTTCATCCCCATCGAGGCCATCCCGCGCCGCCTGCAGCAGGCCTTTGTCAGCGCGGAGGACCAGCGCTTCTGGGACCATCACGGCGTTGATCCCATCGGCATCCTGCGCGCCGGCCTTACGGCGGTCGAACAGATGGGTTCTGGCCGGCGCATGGGCGGTGCCTCGACCATCACGCAGCAGGTCGCGAAGAACATGCTGGTGGGGGCCGACCGCACCTTCGCGCGCAAGGTGCGCGAGGCGATCCTGGCCGTGCGCATCGAGCAGGCGCTGAGCAAAGAGCGCATCCTCGAGATCTATCTCAACGAGATCTTCCTCGGCCAGCAGGCCTATGGCGTGGCAGCGGCGGCGCAGAACTACTTCGGCAAGTCGCTCGATGAGTTGACGCTGGCGGAGATGGCGTTCCTCGCGATCCTGCCCAAGGCGCCCAACAACTACAATCCGGCGCGCTTCGCCGAGGCCGCGCGGGTGCGGCGCGACTGGGTGCTGGACCGCATGGTGGAGGATGGCGCGGCCACCGCCGCCGAGGCGCTGGCGGCCAAGGCGGAACCGGTTGTCGCGCGGCCGCAGCGACGGCCGGACATGGTCGCCGTCGGCCAACACTTTGCCGAGGATGTGCGGCGCGAGCTGGTGCAGCGCTTCGGCGCCGAGCCCACCACCATGGGCGGCCTGGTGGTCCGCACCAGCCTGGAGCCGCCCTTGCAAGCCGCGGCCGAACGCGCGCTGCGCGATGGCCTGACCGGGTATGACCGCCGACGGGGCGGGTGGCGCGGTGGCGTGGCGCGCATCGCGGCCGGGCCCACGGAGTGGATGCCGGCGCTGGAAGCCGTGGTCCGGCCCCCCGGGATGGCAGCGGAATGGCGACTGGCCGTAACGCTTGAAGTGCGTGACCGCGAGGCGCGGCTGGGCTGGCTGGAACGGCCGGACCCGCGTGCGCCGGCGGTGGCCCGTACCGGCACCCTGGGGATGGAGGAGCTGGCCTGGGCGCGGGCCATCATCCCGCCCCCCCCCGGCCCGGCGGGTGCCGCGCAGCTGGCCACGCAAGGCGCCCGGTTGGGTGCCGCGCCGCGGCGGATGGCCGATGTGCTTGAAGTCGGCGACGTGGTGATGGTGGAGCTGGCGCCGGTGCCCCCCGCGCAGGCCGCGCTCGCGAACCGCACGGCGCGGGTCAGCCTGCGGCAGATGCCGGCTGCGGAAGGCGCGATCGTGGCACTCGACCCCAATACCGGCCGCGTGCTGGCGATGGTGGGCGGGTACAGCTTCGAGCGCAGCTGGTTCAACCGCGCGAGCCAAGCGATGCGCCAGCCGGGCTCATCTTTCAAGCCGTTCGTCTACATCGCGGCGCTGTCGATGGGCATCCCGCCGAACCAGATGCTGGTCGACGAGCCGGTTGAGATCGCCACGCCGCAGGGGCTTTGGCGGCCGTCGAATTATTCGGGCGGCGCGCGCGGCGCGGTGACCATGCGCCAGGCCATGGAGGCGAGCCTCAACATGGTGACCGTGCGCCTCGCGCAGCATGTGGGGATGGAGCGGATCAGCCAGACGGTGGGCGATTTCGGGGTGATCCCGAACATGCCGCGCTTCCTGTCCATGTCCCTGGGTGCCGGCGAGACAACGCCGATGCGCATGGCCGCCGGCTATGCGAGCTTCGTCAATGGCGGCCGCCTGGTGCAACCCACCTTGATCGACAGCGTGCAGGACCGGCGCGGACGGGTGATCTGGCGCGCTGATGCGCGGGCCTGCGAACCCGCCTGCGATTCGCCGCCCGAAGCCGGCCCGCCCGCGCTGGCCGGCGCGCGCCGCCAGGTGGTGGATCCGATCGCCGCCTATCAGATGGTGTCGCTGCT
>JBKJNV010000668.1:0-2513 GCA_046593435.1 Roseomonas sp. | reverse complement strand
CCGCACGAGGAAATACAGCAGGCTCAGCAGGTCCATGTAGTCGGATTTGTGGTAGCGCGCGCCCTTGATGATTTTGCCCAGCCCGCCCAGCGTGTGTTTCACGTCGTGCATGCTGTTCGACATGACGAAGGCGCCGGTCGCAGCCCCCCCGATCATCAGCATCTCATAGGGCAGCGAGTGCAGGATGATCCCGAACTTGCCGCCGGCGATGGCATAGCCGCCGCCCACGGTGAGCAGCAGGAAGATGAATCCGCCGATCGAGGTCATCGGGCGCCGGCGCCCACGCCGTTGCCGCGGGCCGCGGGCGCGCCCACCGCATCCTGCGGCACCTGCCGGATCCCCGCCGCATCCTGCGGCACCTGCCTTGAACCCGCCGCATCCTGCGGCACCTGCCGAATAAGCGTGATCGACACCCGCCGATTGCCCGGGTTGTTCGGCTGATCGGGGATCAGCAGGTCGCGGTCGGCCTGGCCGGAGACACTGCGCATCCGCGCGTCGCCCACGCCCGCGTCGGTCAGCAGCCGGCGTGTGGCATTGGCACGGTCGGCGGAGAGGTCCCAGTTGCTCCCGGTGCCGCGGAACGGAGTCGCGTCCGTGTGCCCCGCAATGGCGATGGTGTTGGGCAGCCGCTGGATCACCTGCGCGACGCGCGTCATCAGCGCCCGCGCGCGGTCATTGGGCGCGACGCCGCCGAGCGCGAACATCGGCTGCCGTTCGGCATCGAGCAGCTGGATACGCAGCCCCTCCGGCACGTGCTCGATCATCAACTGCCGCGCCATGTCGGCGAGCGCGGGATCGCTTTCCACCGCCTGGCGCAATTGCTCGGCGGCCTGCTCGAAGGCGGCCTGCTCGCGGCGGGCGAGCTCGGCGCGCAATTCGACCTCGTCGAGCTGCTCGGGGTCGGGCCGGTCGGTCGGGCGGGCGGCGGGGCCTTCGCGCGGCGGGGCGGGGCCGGCGCGGGCACCCTCAGGCGTGGCCATGGTGCGCCGCGCCTCGACCTCGGCATCACCCTCGGGGCCTTCAAGGCGCGTCATCGGCGTCGCCGGCGTGGTGCTGTCATCCTCCTCGATATCGAGCACGACCTGCGGGCCGACCTGCACCTGGGGACGACCGGTGGACGCCGTCATCTGCCCGGGATCATTGGGTGTGCGCCCGCCGAAGGGCTGGCCGGAACCCGAGGTGCTCTGCGCTATCATGTTGGCCATGGAGAAGTAGTCGGCGAGGCCACGGCGCTTTTCCTCGTCCGTGGCGTTCAGCAGCCACATCAGCAGGAAGAAGGCCATCATCGCGGTGACGAAATCGGCGTAGGCGACCTTCCACGCGCCACCATGATGGCCGTGCGCCGCTTCCTCGATCCGCTTGATAACGATGATGCCGCCGGGGCGGCCTTTTCTCGCGCTCATGCGAGGCAGGATGCGGCAGGGACGTTTAAGCGCCCGCTAATGCGCGCCCGAGTAGCGCGGCGAGCGGCGTCTCCAGCCCCTGCTGCGGTGCCTGCGCCACCGGCGCAAAACGCATTGTACCCCCCATTCCCGCCTCCGCGGCGTGCAGCAGGGCGCAATCGAGGCTGTCCAGCACCGGCACCGGCACCCCAGCGGCGAGACGCGGCGCGAGACCAGCAAGCCCGGCACCGCCCAGCACCACGGCGCCGCAGCCCGCCGCGACCGCTTCGCGCGCGGCCTGCGCCAGCAGCGCAAGGGCGCCCTCGGGATCCGCCGCGATCATCCCCCCGGTGGGTGCGACCGCGCGCACCAGGACCCGGTCGGGTCCCAGGCCGCGCATCAGACAAAATTCCTCCAGCATCGGGACCCAGGCCGCGCCGCCGGTGAGAAAGGCAATGCGCGGGGCGATGCGGTGGCCAATGGCGAGACTCGCCTCCGCCATGCCCTGCACCGGGACGGGCAGGATCTCGCGCGCTGCCTCTAGGCCCGGCTCGCCGAAGCAGGCGATGATGGCGCCGTCATGCTCCGGGCGCAGATGGGTGGCCAGCGCGTCCAGCACGGCGTGGCCGGCAATGGCGACGGCAGCGCGGGTTGCGATGTAGCGCGCGCCGAACCGCGCCGTGACGGCCTCCAGCCGCATATGGCCCAGGCCGAGCCGGGGCAGGGCCTCGGTCGCGTGCGCCAGGATCAACGCTGTGATGGCGGGATCCGTGTTGCCATTCACCAAAAGCAGCTTCATCGCGTGGCATATGCCTCCGAGCTGGGCAGGATGGTGTCGCTCTGCCTCAGCATACCCGCCCCTGGGCGATGGCACGACCCTTGCGTTCCATGTCCCCGAGCCGGCCGGCTGGCGGGCACTGCCCGCCGCCCCGGCCATCCAGGGGAACTTGACCATGCGCCTGCGCCGCCTCTTCATCGCCGCCGCCATCGCGGCCTTTCCCGCCATGCTGGCGACAGGCCCCGCCCTGGCGCAGGGCGGCACCATCCGCATCGGCATGACCGCGGCCGACATCCCGCTCACCCAAGGCCAGCCCGACCAGGGCTTTGAGGGCAACCGCTTCACCGGCATCC
>JBKJNV010000665.1:0-4537 GCA_046593435.1 Roseomonas sp. | reverse complement strand
GCCGTGCGCGCGCATCCCCTCGTCGCGCGCTGGTATGAGGAGGCCGCCGCCGAGCCGCCCGAATGGCAGCTGGCCAAATACGAGAACCGTCACGCCGGGCTCCAGCGCGCGATTTCGGCTTCGATTTTCTTCACGTCTTCCCCGGCCTGGCAGGCTTCGAAGCCGCGGCGGAGTTGCGGCCGGTTCAGGTCGCGCCCGATGAAGACGATTTTGGATTTGCGTGCGTCGCCGTCTTTCCAGGGGCCGATGTAGTCGCCGTCGGCCAGCATGTGCACGGCCTGGAAGGCGAAGCGGCGGTCTTCCTTTTCGTAGGCGAGGATGCCCTTGGTGCGCAGCAGGTCCTGCCCCTTGTGCGCCAGGACCTGTTGGATCCATGCGTTGAAGCGTTCGGGGTCGAGTGGGCGTTCGACTTCGAAGGACACGGACATGATTTCTGAATCATGTTCGTGGTCGTCATCGCCGGAGAGGAATTCCGGTTCGCGTTCGAGGATGCGTTCGAGGTTGAAGGCCTCGCGGCCGATGATGCTGTCGATCGGCACGTTGGATTTCTCGGCGCGGCGGATTTCGGCATAGGCGTTGATGGTGCGGATGCGCGCTTCGATGGCGTCGGCTTCGGCTGGCGAGACCAGGTCCATCTTGTTCAGCACGATGATGTCGGCGAATGCGATCTGCTCGACCGCTTCGCGGGAATCGGCAAGGCGTGCGGGCAGGTTCAGCGCATCGACGACGGTGACGATGGCGTCCAGGCGCGTCGCGCGCTTCACGTCTTCGTCGGCGAAGAAGGTCTGCGCGACGGGGGCGGGGTCCGCGAGGCCGGTCGTCTCCACGATGATGCCGTCGAGTTCGCCCTTCCGCTTCATCAGGCCGCCGATGATGCGGATGAGGTCCCCGCGCACCGTGCAGCAGATGCAGCCATTGTTCATCTCGAATACTTCCTCGTCGGCATCGACAACGAGGTCGTTGTCCACGCCGAGTTCGCCGAACTCGTTGATCACTACAGCGTATTTCTTGCCGTGATTCTCAGACAGGATGCGGTTCAGCAGCGTGGTCTTCCCGGCACCGAGATAGCCGGTGAGCACGGTGACGGGCACGGGGGCGCGTTCGCTCATGAGGTGGTGTCCTTGTTCAGGCGTCAGGCGCCGATATGGGGTTTTGGGCCGCCGTCTCCAGGGCCTCGTCGCGCCGCAATGCCGCCCAGTACTCCCGGCGGAGCAATGACCGCGCCGCGACGACGGCAGAGGACAGCGAATAGAAGCGCACGCCATCGGCCACCGGGCGTTCGGCGAGCAACCGCGCGGTATGGGCAGCCACCGGCAGCCCAAGCGTTTCGAACTCATCGCCGAGGTGGGAGGCCACGCGCAAAATCTCGCTGCTCTCGGCAAGACGGATGGGCATGATCATCGTCGCCAGCGTATCGAGCCTCTCCTGGTCTTGCTTCACATCCGCTGCCGTACGGTGCGCGTAGCGCACGGGGTCGAGGCCGGGAATGCCCAGGCGCGCCTTCACCGCGGCGCGAATCGCCTCGTCCAGCACGGCGTCGGAGACATCGTGCAGGCGCATGCCGTCGAGCGCCATGGCCTCGGCCATCTTCGCCGCCTTGCCGGTGAAGTCCGTGGTCATGCCGAAGGTGGCGACCGCGCCGGCCCAGGGTGGCAGGGTGCGCAGCTTCTCGACCAGGGTGGGCACCCAGGTATCGCCTGGCCGCAATTCAACGACCAGCGCATCGATGCCGCCGCGCCCGATGAGCGCGAGACAGAAGCCGATATCCGGCGGCGCCTCCACCTGGTGGCCCAGGCGGCGCAGACGCAGCATGGTCAACATCTTCTTCGACGCGTTCTGGTCGAAGAAGACGATGTTCAGCGGGCGAGCTGCCTCGCTCACGCGGCCTCGGCGGTGATGGCGTCGCCCAGCGTATTGATCAGCCGGTCGACATGGTGCTTCTCGATGATCAACGGCGGCGAGAGGGCCACGATGTCGCCGGTCACGCGCACCAGCACGCCGGTGTCGAAGCAGCGGCGGAAGACAGCCAGCGCGCGCTCGGTCGGCTTTCCTGCGCGCGGGGAAAGCTCGATGGCGCCGATCAGCCCGATGTCGCGCGTGTCGATCACATTGGGCAGGCCGCGCAGCGAGTGCACCGCTTCCTGCCAATAGGGCTCGATCGCGCGCGCACGGCCGGGCAGGTCCTCGCTGCGGTGCAGCTCCAGCGTCGCGATGGCGGCCGCAGACGCCAGCGGGTGGCCGGAATAGGTATAGCCGTGGAACAGCTCGATGCCCCCCGGCATGCCATTGACGATGGCGTCGTACACGCCCTCGCGCACCGCGACCGCGCCCATCGGGACGGCGGCGTTGGTCAGGCCCTTGGCCATGGTCATGATGTCGGGGGCGACGCCCAGCCGGTCGGCGCCGAAATTGGTGCCCAGGCGGCCAAAGCCGGTGATGACCTCATCATAGATGAGCAGGATGCCGTGCTTGTCGCAGATGGCGCGCAGGCGTTCGAGGTAGCCCTTGGGCGGCACCAGCACGCCGGTCGATCCCGCCACGGGTTCCACCATCACCGCCGCGATCGTCTCCGCGCCATGCAGGGCGACGAGGGATTCGAGCGTATCCGCCAGCTCCGCGCCGTGCTCCGGCTGGCCGCGCGTAAACGCGTTCTTGGCCGGCAGATGCGTGTGCGGCAGGTGGTCCACGTAAGGAAGCAGCGCGCCGAACTGCTTGCGGTTGGCGCCGATGCCGCCCACCGACATCCCCCCGAAGCCGACGCCGTGATAGCCGCGCTCGCGCCCGATCAGTCGCACGCGGCTGCTCTGCCCACGCGCCTTGTGGTAGGCGAGCGCGATCTTCAGCGCGGTGTCCGCGGCCTCGGAGCCGGAATTGGTGAAGAAGACGCGGTCCATGCCCTCGGGCGTCATCTCGGCCACGCGCGCGGCCGCCTCGAAGGCGATCGGGTGGCCCATGTTGAAGGTGGGCGCGAAATCCATCAGCGCCGCCTGCTTCTGGATCGCCTCGGTGATCTCGCGCCGGCCATGGCCCGCATTGCAGCACCACAGGCCCGCGGTGCCGTCCAGGATCTCGCGGCCCTCGGGGGTGAAATAGCTCATTCCCTCGGCGCGGTAGAGCATCCGCGGATTGGCCTTGAAGTTTTTGTTGTCGGTGTACGGCATCCAGAACGCATCGAGGTTATTCGGGCGGGGCGCGCTGATATCGTTCATTTCGGCTCTCCTATTAATCGCTAATCAACACGCCCACCCCCTGCCAAGCAACCCCCCGGCATGGCATGAATGACACCCGTTTTGATGGAGAATGATCTTGGCCGATAACCGTCTCGTGATCGGCACCCGGCGCTATTCCTCCTGGAGTATGCGCGGCTGGCTGCTTGTGCGCCTGGCCGGCCTCGACGTGACGGAGGCGGTGATCCCGCTCACCGAGGGCGGTGCCTCCGCCGTTGCGGGTGCGGCGCCCGCGGGGCTGGTGCCCTACCTCGAACACCAGGGCGCGCGGGTGTGGGACAGCCTGTCCATCGCCGAATATTGCGCCGAATTTGCCCCCGGCCTCTGGCCGGCGGAACGTGTGGCGCGCGCCCATGCCCGCTCCATCGCCGCCGAGATGCACTCGGGTTTTCGTGCGCTGCGCATTGCCATGCCGATGAACCTCGGGCGCGATTTCGCGGGACGCGGCCGCACGCCGGAAAGCCTGGCCGACATCGCGCGCATCGAGGCCATCTGGGCGGAATGCGCGCCCGCGCCCTTCCTGTTCGGCGCCGCCTTCGGCGCGGCGGATGCGATGTTCGCCCCCGTGGTGGCGCGCTTCATCACCTGGGCACCGGAACTCTCGCCCACCTCGCAGGCCTATGTTGCGGCCGTGCGCGCGCATCCCCTCGTCGCGCGCTGGTATGAGGAGGCCGCCGCCGAGCCGCCCGAATGGCTGCTGGCCAAATACGAGAACCCGGCATGAGCGGCGCCGCCACCGGCCTCGACCATGTCGGCCTGTGCCTGGCCGACCCGACGCCCGCCTGGGCGCGGTATGAGGCGCTGGGCTTCACGCTCAGCCCCATCGCGCGGCAATCGGGCAAGCGCACGCCCGATGGCCCGGTCGAGCCCTACGGCACCGGCAACCGCTGCGCCTTCTTCCGCGAGGGCTACCTGGAAATCCTGGGCATCCTGGACCCGGCGCTATTCGACAATGATGTGGGCCGCTTCGTCGCGCGCCATGCCGGGGCGCATATCATCGCCCTCGCCGTGGCCGATGAAGAAGCCGCACTGGCCCGCCTGCGCCGCGCGGGCATCGCCATCCCCGGCATTTCCCACCTCGAACGCCCCGTCGATGCGCCGGACGGCCCGCGCGCCCGCTTCGCGCGCCTGCCCATGCCCGACGCGCCGGAAGGGCGCATCCAGCTCATCCGCCATCTGACGCCCGAGCTTGTGTGGCAGGAGCGCTGGCTCAGCCACGCGAACCACGTCGTGGCCCTCGAATCCGTGGTGCTGGTCGCAAAAACCCCTGCCGAGACGGCCGCCCGCTTCGCCCGCCTGGCCGGCGTGGC
>JBKJNV010000531.1:0-3533 GCA_046593435.1 Roseomonas sp. | reverse complement strand
CGCTTGAGGCCCTGAACCACTACACGATCCGCCCTGTCGACCTCGCGGCGACGCGCGCCTTCTACGTCGAGGTGCTCGGCCTGCCCGAAGGCTACCGCCCGCCGCTCGGCTTTCCCGGCCACTGGCTGTATGTGGGCGATGTCCCCACCGTGCACCTGATCGGCGACCGTGGCGCGCGCGATGCGCCCTATGGCGAGCGTCGCGTGCAGCAGACCGGGCAGCTCGACCACATCGCGTTTTCCTGCACGGGCCTTGCCGAGATGCGCGCCAACCTCGCCGCGCGCGGCATCACGTATGAAACGCGGGTGATCCCGCGTGACAACCAGACCCAGCTGTTCCTGATCGACCCCGACGGCATCGCGGTGGAACTGAACTACGCCCCACACGAGACCACACCCGCCTGAGGCTAATTCACCGGGCGCGCGTCGCCTCCGGCACTTCGTCGCCCAGCAATTCCGGATCATCATAGACGCGCAGCTTCGCGAGGTGCGCGGCCGCGTCGGTGCGGAACAGCGCCGCCGCAACATGCTCGGCGAGCCGCCGCGCGCCATCCGAGACGCCGGGAATATCGCCGCTGATGAGCCCCAGGCTCGCGATCGCGGCGATGTTGAAGGCATGGACCCGGTCCAGCCAGGGCGCGCTGCATGGCCGCCGCTCGGTGAAGGCGAAGCCCGGCCCGAGGTAGGGGTGCGCGGCAAAGTCGCCTGGGTCAGCCACCGCATCGCGCCACAGCCGCGCCTGCTCCGCGATGGCGGCGAGTTCCGGCCGCTTGGCAAGGTCGGTCGTGAAGCCGGTGCCGAGGATGAGCATGTCCACCCGCAGCGCGCCGCCGGGCAAAGTAAGGGTGACGCCTGCCGCATCTTCCTCCGCCCCGGCCACGTCGGTGGCAAGGTGCAGCCGGAAGCCTGGCTGGCGCGACAGGCGCATCAGCGATTCGCGCGGCGGTGCGACCGCGCCCTCATTCGCGGCCCGGAGGAAGCCGATCCGCGTCGCGTCGTCCAGGGCGGGCATCCCGTGCGTGAAGCCGGGATGGACCATTGATTTGAAGCGGTTCAGGACGGGAATGCGGGCGCGGCGGACCAGCAGATGTGCCTCGGCGGCGCCGTGTTCCAGCGCCGTCGCGGCATTGTCCACCGCCGAGGCGCTGGCCCCCACCACCGCCACACGCTTGCCGGCAAGGGCCGCGAAATCAATCGCCTCGCTGCTGTGCCGGATGCGCGGGCCGCGCGGCAGCGTAACCCACTCCGGGATGCGCGGGCCGCCGAGACCGTCCCGCCCGGTGGCGAGGACCAAGTGGCGCGTGCGCAGCAAACCGGCGCTGGTCGCGACCTCGATCAGGCCATCGCCACTTGGCGCGATGCCGGTCATGACGACACCATTCGCCACCGGAAGGCGGAGCACGGCACGAAACCACCCCAGGTAATCCTGCCACATCGCACGAGGGATCTTGCCCAGCGTGGCCCAGCCCGCTTCCCCATGATGCGCCGTGTACCAGGCGCGGAAGGTGAGTGCCGCGATCTCGCCGCCCGGGCCGGCCAGGTGCTTGGGCGAGCGCAGGGTCTCCATCCGCGCATAGGTGACCCAGGGGCCTTCCTGCCCGGCCGGCGCTGCGTCGAGCACGCGATGGTTCAGGATGCCCAGGCGGGTCAGGGCGAAGCTCGCCGCGAGGCCCAGCATGCCGCCGCCGATGATGAGCGCATCCATGGCCCCCTCGGTCGGTGGCACCCAATTGGCCGGGGGCAGGTTGAGTGCCGCCAGATCCTGGCGCAGGCGAGCTTCGAGAAGGGCGAGGGACAAGGGCGGCTCCGGACAGGTTTGGCCATGCTGGCAGAGATGTGGCGGCCCGGCGATGCGGGGAGGGTAGATTCGCTCGGCGAATCCCCCTAAAACCCGCCGCATGAAAGCCCAAAAGTTCGACAGCTTTTCCGACCGGCAGAAGAAGGCGGCAGAAGCCAAGCAGACCCTGATCGAGCGCTTCCGCGCGATGCCGGGTCCCGATGATCCCGTCGTGCAGGCCCGCATGGCTGCCCAGGTGGCCCAGGGCGAAGCGCGCGCCGTCCGCGCCACCGAGCGTGAAGTGCTTCGCGCCGCCGAGGCCGCCAAGCGTGCGGCCGAGGAAGAAGCCCGCCGCGAAGCCGAGCGCCAGCGCCTGGCCGAGGAATCGCGCCTGGCCGCCGAACAGGCCCGACGCGATGCCGAGGAAGCGCAGCGCGCCGTCGCCGCCGCGATGGACCAGGCGCAGCGCGCGACCGCGCTCGATGCCGAGAAGAAGGCACGCACCCTGGCCCTCGCCGCCGAGCAGAAGGCGGCGCGCGATGCCCGCTACGCCGCCCGCAAGGCGCGCGGCGGCAAGAAGTAGCAGCCGCGCCGCGGACGGCGGGTCAGGTCGTCCGCTGACCGCATGAAAGCCGGAGAGTAAGGCACCGCCCGCGGCAAGACCTGCAGGCGATTGCCGAACGCCGCCTTAGATGGCCTTCGCCGCCCGGAGTGCTGCGATCTCATCCGCGCTGAACCCGAACTCCGCCAGCACCACATCGGTGTGCTCGCCACGCTCCGGCGTTGGCTTGGCAGCGCAGGGCACCCCTTCGATCTGCATCGGCGCGCGGACCAGCTTGTTCGGGCCGACCTGCATCGCCAGGCCCAGATGCTGCACCTGCACGTCACCGAAGACCTGGTCCATGGAATAGACCGGCCCGCTCGGCACGCCGGCCTTGTTCAAGGCTTCGACCCATTCCTCGCTGCCCTTCGTCTCCAGCCTGGATTGCAGCAGCGCATTGGTCTTGGCCCGGTTCGCGTGGCGGGACTTGTCGGTAGCAAAGGCCGGATCGCGCGCTTGCTCCTCCAGCCCCAGCGTGGCCACGATGCGGTCCCACATCTGCTGCCCGCCGCCGGCGAGGTTGATCACCCCGTCGGCGGTGCGGAACAGCCCGGTGGGCGTGGTGGTGGGATGGTCATTGCCAGCCTGCTGCGCGACATCGCCCGCCATGGTCCAGCGCGTCGCCTGGAAATCCATCATCCCGACCATCGCTTCGAGCAGCGAGGTATGCACCCAGCGCCCGCGCCCTGTCGTCTCGCGTTCCAGCAGCGCTACCAGGATGCCGATCGCGGTGTACAGCCCCGCCGTGAGGTCGGCCACGGGAATGCCCGCGCGCACCGGCCCCTGCCCGGGCAGGCCGGTCACGCTCATCAAGCCCCCCATGCCCTGCGCGATCTGGTCGAAGCCCGGCCGCTTCGCGTAGGGGCCGGTCTGCCCGAAGCCGGAGATCGACCCCAGCACGATGCGCGAGTTGATCGCGGACAGCGCCTCGAAATTGATCCCCAGCCGGTCCTTCACGTCGGGGCGGTAGTTTTCCACCACCACATCGGCGCGCGCGACCATGCGGCGGAAGGTCGCGATGCCCTCGGGGGATTTGAGATTCATCGTGATCGCGCGCTTGTTGCGGTGGGTGTTCTGGAAATCCGGCCCCGCACGCTCCCCGCCCAGGCCCTTGCCGGTATCCACCTCATCCGTCGCTTCGATCTTGATGACGTTC